>CAZXZQ010000005.1:0-25723 GCA_964645215.1 uncultured Rhizobiaceae bacterium
TCGTACTGGACCACCTTTTCCGCTCATCTGGCCTGTTCTGCGCATGCTACGTGCAATAACGCGGTCGGCGATGGCAGCACGTGGGTCGCCTTGGGAATATGGACTTTTGCTGCTGCGTCCATCCTTGTTCACACCCATTGTCCATGTTGGGCGCTCACCAGTGAGTGCGTCTTTTTGAATTTTAGCAACATCGTCGTCGGCAAGACCTGAAAAATAATTGAAGTTTTTATTATACTCGCGCACATGTTCAATACACAGATTGATGTATTTACCTTCATGATTGCGCCCCATAGGCGCTTTGTGGGTACCAGGTCTGTTGCACCCTTCCCATTGGCAAGTCGTATCAACAGGCTTAGCGCCCGGTTTCTTACGGCCTTTGGTAATGCGGATAGAATCAAAGTATTTGGAATTTGTGTTCATTATCTAATTATGGCGTTTTTTTTGAAATGAACAAGGATTGACTTTAAATTCTTTCCCCCTCAAAAAGGGAGGTTACGCACCCTTTAAAAATTGATTCATACAATGTCCGCTGTCGCTGAATATCTGGAAGAAAAATTGACCGAGGCTTTCGCGCCCGAAAGTCTTGAAGTAATCAATGAAAGTCATCTTCATGCAGGCCATGCTGGAGACGATGGCACAGGCGAAAGTCATTTCAGAATTAAGATTGTGGCGAGTGCTTTTAACGATATGAACCGCGTCCAGCGTCACCGCGCTATCAATGCCATTGTGCAACCCAAAATTGATGAAGGGCTCCACGCCTGTGCTATCGAGGTGAAGGGTGTGGGTGAATAGCGAGTACAAAATCAATTTGACAGGAATTGCTCCAGAATATCAGATGGCGTTACACCAAACTGACGTTTGAAGGCGCGTCTCATGTTTTCTTCTGATGCGAAGCCAAAGTGGAAAGCAGCCTCTTTAAGCGACATGGTTTGATCAAGCAATGCATCCCGAGTAGCTTCAACACGTACCTTTTCAACAAACTGTGCGGGAGTGTCTCCTACTTCGGCTTTAAACAAACGAGAAAAGTTTCGCTCTGACATATGCGTACGTGCAGCCATAAGCGGAACGGTATAAGTGTCTCCCGGCTGATCTTGGATTGCAGTCAGTAATGCATCAAATTTCCCAGTTGTACTGTCGCACTGTTGACGCAAGCCAACGCTGAATTGGCTTTGCCCTCCTTGACGCTTGATTGGCAGAACTAGTAAGCGAGCGATACGCAGTGCTTCCTTGCGTCCCAAATCTTCTTCCACAAGCGCAAGAGACATATCAATACCCGCACTTACGCCAGCAGATGTCCAAGTAGAGTTGCTCTTTTCAAAAATTTCATCACCTATTACGGTGACATCTGGATAGTCATGGGCAAGACGTTGAGATTCCATCCAATGAGTCGTTGCGCGCTTTCCGTCTAGCAATCCCGCCTCGGCTAAAATGAATGCTCCCAAACATACTGAACAAACGCGCTTGGCGGTAGAGCACACATCCTTTATCAGAGCCTGCAACTCTGGCGAATAGCGTATACTAAGCGCGCCTCGCCCACCGGCAACAATTATTGTATCTGCTTTATGCGCATTTGCAGAACTTATTGTATTCAACGGTAGCATAGTATCTGTCGATACAGGCCGCCCATCCACGGATAAAATGTTAATTTGATAGGCGGCTGAACCATCTTTAAACCGCGCGTCTGAGAAAACCTGAAGTGGCCCAGTGACATCAAGTAGCTTTACATTGTCATAAACGATGAGCGATATGCGGTGCGGTATCTTTTTGGCTGAAATTGCTTGCATTATGTCTTTCTGCCAAAACTGGTGATGCTTTACAAGTAAAATCACTGAAACAGAAAGTAACCCAAACAGGAGCAATTGAATGATAACTAATTTAAAACTTGAAGACTGCGCTAATCAAACCTGTCCTTGGTCAGGCAATAAAGTTTCTGCAGACTCTCTAACTATTTATCGCGGGAAAGTTGTCGGGTTTTGCAATACTGGTTGCCGCGACAAGTTTGAAAAAGCTACTAAGCACTTTGATGCATCAATGATGGTTTCTGCATCTTAATGCATCACCAATTTTAAATGCTCTGCGGCATGCTCCGCAGAGCAGAATGTATAGAAATTGGGCGGGTTATGGGTGCCCGAGCTTCGATTTTACAAATTTCGTATCCGTAATTGCGTAATACGGTTTTTCTCGCGTTTCAAAATCACAAATCGTTTGTTGTAGAAGGTGAAGGTTTGTTTTTCTTCCGGGATCATTTGTGCTGCATGAATAACAAGGCCAGCTATGGTGTTGGCTTCTTCATCCGGCAAGTCCCAGTCTAATGCGCGGTTTAAATCGCGCAATTGAACGCCACCTTCTACAATCCACGAACCATCTGATTGGGCTGCAACGCCGGAGACTTCTTCATCATGTTCGTCAGCAATCTCGCCAACGATTTCTTCCAAAATATCTTCAAGGGTAACAAGCCCTTCCACTTCACCATATTCATCCACCACAAGGGCAAAATGTGCTTTCTGGCGCAGGAATGCATTGAGTTGATCTTGCAGAGTTGTTGTTTCAGGCACAAACCAAGGCTTGGTAGCAATCTTTTTGAAGTCGAGCGATTTGGCATCTACTTTTTTGCGTCCAGCAAGTGCGCGAAGTACATCTTTAGAGTGGATCACGCCAACAATATTATCGTTGTCACCCTGCCAAAGGGGAATACGCGTATAAGGGCTGTCCAGAATTTGTTTGACGATTTGCTCAGGGTTATCATCCAGATTGATGCTTTCCATATTCGTACGGTGGATCATCACGTCGGAAATTTCCAGCTCATAGAGATCAAGAATACCGCCGAGACGGTCGCGGTCATCTTTCACCACGGAGCCATCTTTATGAAGCATTTCAACAGCACCGCGGAGTTCTTCATGGGCTGATAGCATGGAGTTTTCTTCGCCGATTTTTATCCCGAAAATGCCAAGGATTGAGCGAACAACCCATGCAATCAGATTGGCAAAGGGTGAAAGGATTAGCACAATCGGGCGCAATATTGGTGCGACAGTAACTGCAAATTTGTCTGCATTTGCAAGCGCCAGTGATTTAGGCATGACTTCTGCAAAAATAACCACAAGCAAAGTCATAACCAATGTTGCTATTGCTACACCCGCTTCACCAAACAGGTTAAGGAAAAAACTGGTCGCCAGTGCAGAAGCCAGAATGTTCACCATATTATTGCCGATTAACAAAGCGCCAATTAATCGATCGCGTTTTGAAATTAGCTTGTTGACTTGGCTTGCGCGGGTATCTCCGTTCTTTTCAAGTTGGTGCATGCGCGCGCGTGAAGCAGCGGTAAGCGCTGTTTCGGAACCCGAAAAAAAGGCTGAAAAAATTATCAGAATTAAAATTGCCAGAAAAAAGAGCCAGAAGGCAGTGGTCATTATTTTAGTTGTTCCTTGAGAAACGTTTCTACTTCAGATGGTGGTACATCATCTGCAATATAGGATTTTCCAATCCCTTTTGTAAGTATGAATGTGAGTGCGCCGCGGCTTACTTTTTTATCTTGAGAAATAAACTTCATAAGCGTTTCAACAGACGGCATGTCGCCGGGTATCTCAGATATTTTAGTTGGCAAGCCGACCGTTTTCAAATGGGCTTCAATGCGTGCCACATCATCGCTTGAACACAGGTTCATCCGGTTGGAGAACTTATGTGCCAGTACCATGCCGATAGAAACACCTTCACCGTGAATGAGACGTTCGCCATCATAAGCAGTATAGCCTTCCAAAGCGTGGCCAAATGTATGGCCTAAGTTTAACAGTGCGCGCTGGCCTTTTTCAGTTTCATCGCTAGCTACAATTTCAGCTTTTGCTTCGCATGATTTTGCGATCGCAGTTTTTAAGCCTTCGCCATGTGAAAAAATATCAGCGTGATTTTTCTCTAGCCACGCAAAGAAATCTGGATATTTGATGAGGCCATATTTTGCGACTTCTGCATAGCCTGCCTTAAATTCGCGCTGCGGCAGAGTTTTGAGTATTTCAAGATCAATCAATACTTTTGCAGGTTGATGAAATGCGCCAACAAGATTTTTGCCATGTTGGGAATTAATCCCTGTTTTGCCACCAACAGATGAATCAACTTGCGCAAGTAAAGACGTAGGAATTTGGATGAACTTCATGCCACGTCTTGCAACTGCTGCAACAAAACCAGCAAGGTCGCCAACTACGCCGCCACCAAAGGCAATTACGAGATCATTACGCTCGAGTTGAAGACCAAGTACTTGATCGGTTACGGATTGAAAAACTGGCCAAGACTTTGACTTTTCACCCGCAGCAATTTTGATGGTTGAATGGGTTATACCCGCGTCTGTCAAACAGTTGCGCAAGGCATCGCCGTGGGCCGCATCTACGTTTTCATCTGTAATGACGGCGCATCTTGCCCCTGGTGAAATTTCAGCAATGGCATTGCCAATTTCAGGCAATATGTTTGAGCCGATTTGAATGTCGTAAGAGCGTTCAGCAAGGCTTACATGCACGTTTGTTTTTCCCTCACTCATTGTTTCTGCTCCAGATAATCATGGAGTTCATTAAAGGCATGGTCGCGCATTTCGGATTTGGTTCCATTAATCGAGTTTATATGCAAATCAGCAAGCGCGTAAACCGGTTCGCGCTGAACTAAGAGATCTTCCAATATCTCTTTTGGATTGCCTTGTTTTAAGAGCGGGCGTTTGCCTGGTTTGCGTTTTACACGTGCGAGTAAAAGTTCAATGTCGGCCTTAATCCAGATAGACATAGCGTTTTCGCCAATTGCTTTTCGAGTGTCTTCTGACATAAAGGCGCCGCCGCCAAGTGCCAATAAAACAGGGCCTTCATTTAAAACGCGTTCAATGACACGTTGCTCAAGCCGTCTAAATTCTGTTTCACCATATTCAGCAAATATTTCACTCACGTTACGCCCTGCAGCTTCTTCAATTTCTGTATCTGCATCTTTGAAAGCCAGGCCAAGTTTGCGAGCGAGCATTCTACCAATGGTTGATTTTCCACACCCCATCATGCCCAACATGACAATATTATTGCCATCTAGCATATTTAAGATTTTACGGCTTTTCGAAATTCTTTGGGCCATTTTCCGGTATAAATTCTATAATTAAGATAAATTAGTGTTTCTTCGATACCAAATGTGCTGCTTCGTCAAGTTGATAAAGAAAATTGGTTCAAATCTATTTTAATTTCCGCTATGTTCCTAAGGGTAAGGTTTGTGAAAAGGTTTATGTATGCCAAGTTTAATTCGGTTCATTGTTTTTTTAGCTGTTTTAGCTGGTATTGCCTATGGAGCAATGTTTGCTCTTGTGGTTTTTGTGGAACCAAATCCACGAGAAGTAACGGTTAGAGTGCCAATAGAACGTACGAATCAATAATTTACCAAATGCGATCTGGAGGCTGTCTAATTGAATGAAATCCATTTCATTGAGGCGTTTCTTGAGATGATGAGCGCTGAACGTGGCGCTGCCAAAAATACACTTATTTCCTATACCAAAGACCTTGAGCAATATGCTGCATTCTTGCGTGATAAAAGGCAGCAATTTTCTACCGTAAATACGCAAGCAATTGAAATGCATTTGGCAGACCTAGCACAAGCGGGCTTTTCTGCTTCAACCCAGTCCAGGCATTTATCAGCGATCAGGCAATTTCATAAGTTTCTGTTCGCTGAAGGCATTCGCAGCGATGACCCATGCGGGACGATTGATAGTCCAAAACTCAAAGCAAGCCTGCCAAAGGTTATGAGCGTTGATGATGTGGACCGATTAATCGGGCTTGCGGAACGTGACGCGCAGCATTCAAAAGGGTCTTATTCAAAAAGGGTAAGGGCTGCGCGGCTTTATGTATTGATTGAGCTTTTATATGCAACAGGCCTGCGCGTGAGTGAATTGGTTAGCCTTCCGACCAATTTATCTACGGTGCAAAATCGATTTTTCACGGTGGTTGGCAAGGGTAATAAAGAGCGCATTGTTCCTTTATCGCAAAGAGCAAAACAGGCGATCACATTGTACCAGCAATGCGTAAAGGAGCGTGGGAAGGCTGCTGAAAGCCGTTATCTTTTTCCTGCAAGTTCAAAAGAAGGGCATTTTACGCGCCAAGCTTTTGCGCGTGATTTAAAATCTCTGGCTCAGCGCGCTGGGCTTGATGCATTGCAAATTTCACCGCATGTGTTGCGCCATGCATTTGCCAGCCATCTTTTGCAAAATGGCGCTGATTTGCGTTCTGTACAGCAATTACTCGGACATGCTGACATTGCAACAACGCAAATTTATACGCATGTTTTGGATGAGCGGCTTAAGCAATTGGTTGAAGATCATCACCCTTTGAATGGTTGAGAGTGCCACTTCACAAATTCAGTTTCGGCAAATATAGTAATTAGACATATACAGAAATTATGAATTTATGCAGACCCGCCACCTCAAAACGCTCGTTAAAATATCTCACGTTGGTTCTTTCGCAACTGCTGCCTCGCAGCTTGATATGACGCTTTCCTCCGTTTCAATGCAAATGAAGACGTTGGAGGAAGAGTTGGATGTTTCACTTTTTGACCGAACATACCGCCCGCCAAAACTTACGCCAATGGGGCGTGAGGTTGCGGAAAAAGCTGAGAATGTGCTTGCTGCTGAGCGTACATTAATGGCTTCATCTAAATCTGACGATGGGCTGAGCGGCCAATTTAGAATTGGCTTTGTGCCAACTGCAAGTGTTCGATTATTGCCACTGTTTTTGAAGAATGCTGCCCAAAAAGTTCCGCATGCTCAGTTTGAAGTTGAGACGGCTCTTTCTGAAATCTTAGAAGAGAAGATACTCTCGGGGCAGTTAGATGCGGCTGTTGTTACGGCATCTGATCATGTTCAAAAAGGGTTGCAATATGATGTGCTGCGACAAGAGACGCTTTATTTTGCAATTCCCGCTAAATTTAAAAACAAAACACCTGCTGAGCTTATTAATGAATTGTCGTTTTTGCATTTTAATCCCAGTTCAGGCATTGGGAAGTTAATTGCTGATCACATCAATACGTTAGCGAACAATAAGCCTGTTAAAGCCATTGTGCTTGATAGCGTTGAGGCAATCATGCAATGCGTTAATGAGGGGATTGGTTTCACAATACTCGCTGAACCTGATATTAAGCGATATGGTGTGAAGACCGTTAAGCTCGTAGAATTATCTTCAGACAAGATCAGTCGCTCACTTGTTTTAGCAACAATTGCACATACAGAAGAAAAGCTTAAGTTTTCTCATAAGCTTGCGGCACTCTTTGTAGACAATTAGCAGCAGACATAATTTGCGACTTTTAATGCGTAATTCTTGACTTTTGCTATGTGAATCGCCAGTGTGCCGCAGAATTTAAAATCTATGTAATTTACACAAACAACTCCCAAAGAAATATTCGAAATATGCCAAGTTATCTTGAATTTGAAAAACCTGTTGCTGATCTTGAAGGACAAATTCACGAATTAAAAAGTGTGGGTAGTGAAGATGATGCTGTTGATTTGACGGATGAAATCTCGCGCCTTGAAATTAAAGTGCGTGATATTCTTGATGGGTTGTATAAGAACTTAAGCCCTTGGGAAAAGACACAAGTTGCGCGTCATCCGGATAGGCCGCATTTTGTGAATTACCAAAAAGCGCTCTTTACAGATTTCACCCCCTTAGCAGGTGACCGTTATTTTGGTGAAGACCACGCTGTCTTTGCAGGATTTGCCCGCTTTGAAGGCAGTTCGGTTGCATTAATAGGCCAAGAAAAAGGCATGGATACGGAAAGTCGGCTTAAGCATAATTTTGGCATGGCAAGGCCTGAGGGATATCGTAAAGCAATCCGGATTATGGATTTAGCTGATAGATATAATATTCCGGTTATATCCTTGGTAGATACAGCGGGTGCATATCCCGGCATTGGCGCTGAGGCACGTGGACAGGCAGAAGCGATTGCGCGCTCAACTGAAAAATGTCTAACCTTAGAAGTGCCAATGGTCTCGGTTATTATTGGTGAAGGTGGTTCTGGTGGCGCGATTGCGATTGCATCTGCTAATCGTGTTTATATGCTTGAGCATTCTATCTATAGCGTGATTTCTCCTGAAGCAGGCGCTTCCATTTTATGGCGTGATCCAGCACGCGCAGAAGACATTGCAACAACCATGAAAATAACCGCTCAAGACTTAAAAGAATTAGGCATAGTGGATGCTATTATTCCGGAGCCTATGGGTGGTGCGCATCGTGACCATGGTGCGGTATTTGAAATGGCTCGCAAGCAGATTGCTGAAGGTTTAAGTGACTTTGCAGATCTTTCTGGTGATAAAATCAAACAGCTGCGTCAGGATAAGTTTCTTGCTATGGGACGCAGCCTTTCCTGATTTTTGCCGTTTTTCCACACTACTCACATTATTGTTACGGGTGTTTGGTAATACCTTGTCAACCACAATAACATATAAGATTGTAACTTCAGATATCGGTTGAGTGGCGAATACATGAAATTCAGAGCTTCCAGAACTATTGGTGTTTTTTTTGCAGGTGCAGTTCTTGCTGCTTGTAATGGTGTGCTTGAAAGCTCTGTGCCAAAACATAAACGCGCGGTTCCTGATTATTTAGTAAAATCTATGAAAGCCAAGGGTATGACCCTCGGTGCGCCAATGCTGCTACGTATTTTCAAAGAAGAAAATGTCATGGAGGTATGGAAACAAACCCATACCAAACGCTACGCGCTTTTGAATACCTATGAAATATGTAAATGGTCCGGCAAGCTGGGGCCAAAGCATCTTGAAGGTGACCGGCAGGCGCCAGAAGGTTTTTATCATGTTACGCCTGGGTTGATGAACCCGAATTCAAGCTATCATCTATCGTTCAATATGGGTTTTCCGAACACGTATGATCGAGCCAATGACCGTACGGGTTCATTTCTAATGATCCACGGCGCATGTTCGTCTGCGGGTTGTTATTCGATGACAGATGAATATGTCGAAGAAATTTACGCTATGGCTCGCGAATCTTTTAAAGGCGGCCAGAAAGCATTTCAGATACAGGCATTTCCATTCCGTCTAACCGCTGAGAACATGGCTAAGAAAGTTGGCCATCGTGACTTTGAATTTTGGAAAATGCTTAAAGAAGGCAGCGATCATTTCGAAGTGACAAATTTGCAACCAAAAGTGGATGTTTGCGAAAAGCGTTATGTCTTTAACCGCTATCTTGATGATGATCAGAAGTTCCGCTCACGTGCATTGTGTCCGTCGGCTAAAATGCCAAAGTCACTCGCCTTGGCATTTAATAAACGGCAAGATGCAGATCAGGAAATCTTCAATAAAATTTTGAAGAAAAATGCAGCAAGCCCATTTGTTAAAGAGCAAGACAAGCCTCAAAGTCTGAATGTGTCTATTAAGGCTAATCTGACAAAAGGCCCGCTGACCATTTTTGATCCTGCAGCGGTTGCGCCTACGCCCACACCTGATGCGCCATCGGCGGAAAATGCTGCTCCTACTGCTGCAACTGTCGCGCAAGACCCAATTAGCAGTGAAGTTGCGCCGCAACAATCGAGCCAAGCTCAAGTTGAACAACCGGCGGTAATTGTTCAACCGGTTTCTCAAATTGCTGTGCCTGCTAAAGCTATACGAACTGAACCGCAGTCATAATTTCTGACCTCGATTGAAATTTCGTTGGTCATGTGATTTTCTCTACTTATGGCTGCACCACCAATCATACAGGTTAATCCGCAAAAGTTCTGGCAGGACCCTTATCCGGTGCTGGCTGAAATGCGTGCAACATCCCCCATTTGTTTTGTGCCGGAATTAAACGCGGTGCTGTTTACACGCCGTGATGATATCTCGGAGTGCGAGAAAAACATTGAAGTGTTTTCCTCCTCCCAGCCTGAAGGTTTGATGACCAAGCTCATGGGTGAAAACATGATGCGCAAGGATGGGGAGGCGCATTTTACAGAGCGCAAGCAAATCTTTCCTGCTGTTTCACCGAAGACCGTTCGAGATCACTGGAAGGAAAAATTCGCAGAACATGTTTCGCGTATATTGGAGGAAATAAAACCGCGTGGGGAGTGTAACCTAGTACATGAATTTGCCATGCCAGTTTCTGCAGAAGCGATGAAAACAATGACCGGCATCACGCAAATTAAAGCTGAAGAATTGGATAAGGCTTCGCAGGCCATGATTGATGGGTGCTCAAATTATACAGGTGACCCGGAAATTGAAGCGCATTGCAATGAAATGACTGCATTCCTCGATAAATCTATTGATGAACGTGTTGAGGAATTAAAATCAAATCCTGACATGTCCATTCTTGGTGTTCTTCTCCAGACTGATCAACCTATGAGTTCTATTAGAGCGAATATTAAACTTACCATTAGCGGGGGGCAAAATGAGCCGCGGGATGCAATTGCTGGTTGCACATGGGCGTTGTTAACGAACCGCGAACAGTTGGCATTGATTAATGATGGCCAAGCCAGTTGGTTGCAGGCATTTGAAGAATATGCACGTTGGATTTCGCCGATTGGTATGTCGCCACGTCAAATTGCAAAAGACTATCGGTATTACGGAATTGATCTGGAGCTTGGCCAGAGAATTTTCTTTATGTTCAGTTCGGGAAATCGTGACGAAGCGATTTTTGATCAGCCGGACGGTTTTAATATTACGCGAGATACATCGAAGAGTATCTCTTTTGGCGCTGGTCCACATTTTTGTGCGGGTGCTGCCGCATCGCGCACATTGATTGCTGAAGTCGCCTTGCCAATGTTGTTTGAAGCGCTGCCAAATTTACAGCTTAAGGAAGATGTAAAATTTGGCGGTTGGGCTTTTAGAGGCCCGCTCAACATGAACGTGACCTGGTAAGTTTTTAAGCAAACCTGCCGTGGCAGTGTTTGTATTTTTTACCTGATCCACATGGGCAAGGTGCATTGCGTGAAACATTGCCCCAGCTTGCAATGGTTTCGGCATCAACATACGGAATGCCTTCATCCTCTTGCTCTTGCGCAAATTGCTGTGCAGCTTGTTCTTCTGGGCTGACCAATTGAACCCGCATCATTTGGCTTGTTACAGCTTGGCGTAGGTTGGTCAGCATTGATTGAAACAGTTCAAAGCTTTCTGATTTATATTCCTGAAGTGGATCGCGTTGGGCATAGCCTCTAAAACCAACAACAGAACGCAAATGATCAAGGTTGACCAAATGCTCGCGCCATAGATGGTCGAGGGTTTCAAGCGTAACGCGCTTTTCAACAAACTCATGCATCTCTGGCCCAAAATTTTCTTCACGTTCTTTGGCAAGTTTGTCAGACGCTTCAGTAATACGTTCAATCAATACTTCTTCATCAATGCCGTCTTCACGCGCCCATTCGATGATCGGCAATTCCAAATTAAGGCTTTGCATTACATCTTGCTGCAGATTTATCGTGTCCCACTGCTCGGCATAAGCCTTCTCAGGGATATGCATTGAAACCAGATCATCAATGACGTCATGACGCATATCCGTAATGGTTTCTGAAAGGTCTTCGCCTTTCATCAAATCGATGCGCTGATCAAAGATAACCTTACGTTGGTCATTCATTACATCATCGAATTTGAGAAGGTTTTTACGAATGTCGAAGTTGCGTGCTTCAACTTTTTTCTGCGCTTTTTCCAAAGCCTTGTTTATCCATGGGTGGATAATGGCTTCACCTTCTTCAAGGCCTAGTTTTTGAAGCATGGAATCCATGCGGTCAGAACCGAAGATGCGCATTAAATCATCTTGCAAGGATAAGAAGAATTTTGAATGGCCCGGGTCACCCTGGCGGCCTGAACGTCCACGCAACTGATTATCAATGCGTCGGCTTTCATGGCGTTCTGTACCAATCACATAAAGGCCACCTGCTTCGCGGGCTTCATCTTTAAGTTTATCAATCTCTTTGCGGATTGTTTCTTCTTGTTTTTTGCGTGCAGCAGGTTTTGCTTCAATGTCAATTTCTGCCGCACAACGCATTTCATAATTGCCGCCGAGCTGAATATCTGTTCCGCGGCCCGCCATGTTTGTTGCAATGGTGACAGCACCCGGCATGCCTGCATTTGCAATGATTTGAGCTTCTTGCTCATGGTGTCTAGCGTTTAGAACCTGAAAGTCTTTGAGGCCTTTTTGCTGTAACATTTCTGCAAGGAGTTCAGATTTTTCAATCGACGTTGTCCCAACAAGAATTGGTTGCCCGCGCTCTTTACACTCGAGGATCAGATCATTAATCGCATTAAATTTTTCATCAATGGTGCGATAAACCTCATCATGATCGTCAATACGCTGAACTGGAAGGTTTGTTGGCACATCAAGCACATTAAGGCCGTAAATATTGCCAAATTCTTCCGCTTCGGTCATCGCGGTACCTGTCATGCCTGACAGTTTTTCATACATGCGGAAATAATTCTGGAAGGTAACAGAGGCAAGCGTTTGATTTTCAGGTTGAATGCTAACCTTTTCTTTGGCTTCCAAAGCCTGATGTTGTCCTTCACCATATCTTCTGCCCGGCATCATGCGGCCGGTAAATTCGTCAATGATGACAACTTCATCATCACGAACGATGTAATCTTTGTCTTTGGTAAAGAGCTTATGTGCCTTCAAGGCATTGTTTATGTGGTGTACGACAGAAACATTGTCGATATCGTAGAGTGACTCACCCTTAAGAAGACCGGCTTCTTTGAGCTGGTTTTCAAGTTTTTCATTGCCATCTTCAGTAAAGGTAACTGAGCGCTGTTTTTCGTCCAACTCATAATCTTCATCCGCGATGTTCGGGATAAACGCATCAATGGTGTTATAAAGTTCTGAACGGTCATCAAGCGGGCCGGAAATGATGAGCGGTGTGCGTGCTTCATCAATTAGGATTGAATCTACCTCATCGACGATTGCAAAGAAATGGTCGCGCTGAACCATTGTCTCTAGTTCGTATTTCATATTATCGCGAAGATAATCAAAGCCAAACTCGTTGTTTGTACCGTAAGTAATATCGCAATTATAAGCGGCTTGGCGTTCATCATCATCAATACCATTGGTAATAACGCCTGTTGTCATGCCCAAGAATGAATAAATTTCCGCCATCCAATTGGCATCACGCTCAGCAAGATAATCGTTTACGGTGATTACATGTGCGCCTTTGGCCGGCAAAGCATTTAAGTAAACAGCCAATGTTGCCATTAGTGTTTTACCTTCACCTGTACGCATTTCAGAAATATTGCCGCCGTTCAAAATCATGGCGCCCATGAGCTGAACATCAAAGTGGCGCATGCCAAGTGTTCTTTTGGAAGCTTCTCTAACGGTTGCAAATGCAGGCACTAAAAGATCGTCAAGTTTGGCGCCTTCTTCTAATTGCTTGCGGAAGTCAGCAGTCTTTGCTTTTAAGTCATCGTCACTTAAGGCTTCCATATCGCTTTCAAGCGCGTTTATTGCATCAACTTGAGGCTGAAGTTTCTTGATTTCGCGATCATTCGCCGAGCCAAAAACTTTACTCGCAATTCCACCAAAAATGCCCATATGGCCTCTCAAGATCAAACGACACATAACTGTGTCAAAAAACTGTTTATTTCTTTACCAGATATCTTCCGTAAAGTAATTGTGTGCGTAACAAAACTAGACGTTCGAACACTGGACAGATAAGAGTGATAAGAAGTTATGTCAACGTTAGTACTTGCCTCATTTATGCTAGAAGTTGCATGCCCCGATAAAAACTTTGCTACCAGCCATTTAATAAGGAATAAAAATGCCTGAATTTTCACGAATCAAAAGCTTTTTGAAGACAAGTATCACAATCGGTGTCTTGATGCTTGCTCCGTCTACAATACTTGCGCAAGAAAATACGGATAACAGCAAGGTTCTTGCCACTGTGAACGGTGTTGAGATTACGCAACGTGAATTTGCTCTGGCTGAAGTTGAGATGCTTGAACAATTTGCCCAAGTGCCTACTGAACAGCGCAAAGCTGCAATTTTAAATGCATTGATTGATATCAAACTGCTCGCAACGGCAGCGCTTGAAGAAGGCTTGGAGGAAAGTGAGGGCTTTAAAGCTCGCATGGCTTATCATCGCTCTAGATGGCTGCATAATGAGATATTCAGCGAAAAGGCACTTAAGGTTATTACGGATGAAGAATTAAAAGCGCGCTATGAAGTTGAGATTAAAACCTTTCCTCAAGAGGTTGAGGTGAGAGCGCGCCATATCTTGGTAGAAAAAGAAGAAACAGCGAAAGAAATTATTGTTGAATTAGATGGTGGTGCTGATTTTATCGAATTAGCGAAAGCCAAGTCTACGGGGCCTAGTGGTCCTCAAGGCGGTGATTTGGGTTATTTCGGCCGCGGGCAGATGGTTCCAGAATTTGAAACTGCTGCTTTTGCACTTGAAAGTGGAAAATACACAAAGGAAGCCGTTAAATCTCAGTTTGGTTGGCATATTATTTTCAAGGAAGACCAAAGAGACCGCGAACCTCCTTCTTTTGATCAAGTGAAAGACCAAGTGCGCCAAACGGTAGCCCGTGAAAAATATTTCAAGCTCACTCAAGATGCGCGTGCTAAATATAAGGTAGAAGTTTTGGATGAAGACTTGGAAAAGAGAATTCAGTCATTGCAACAATAGACAATTGTTTAAGAACATTGTTTAAGTGAGCCATGGTTGAAAAAATATCTCCTCTTGCGCCTAAATTATACCCGGAACTACCGGAAATAAATGGCGTTCGATTATCTTCCATTGAAGCAGGTATCAAATATTCCGGGCGCAAAGACCTGTGTCTTATGGTGTTTGACAAACCTGCGGAGATTGCTGGCGTATTCACCACTTCTAAGTGTCCTTCTGCTCCTGTGGACTGGTGCCGTAAGCACCTTTCTAAGGGTAAGGCCAATGCAATTGTTGTTAATTCAGGTAATGCAAATGCTTTTACGGGTAAAAAAGGTGCAGAAGCCACATTGATGACAGCAAGGGCTGCCGCAAAAGCCTTGGATTGTAATGAGAAGCGTATTTTTCTGGCTTCAACCGGTGTTATCGGTGAGCCGCTTGACGCGAGCACGTTTGATGAAAAGCTTCTCATGGCAAATGCTGTATTAAAAGCTGATGGGTGGCATGAAGCAGCACAAGCCATCATGACGACGGACACTTATCCTAAATTGGCAACCCGTCAATTTGAGGTGGATGGTGTTCGTTATACTTTAAATGGAATAGCAAAAGGCTCAGGCATGATTGCGCCAGATATGGCAACCATGCTTTCTTTTCTAGTTACGGATTTTCCTGTCCATCATAAAGTTTTGCAAAAGCTTTTATCACGCATCGTTAAGTCGACATTTAATGCAGTGACCGTTGATAGTGACACCTCGACCAGCGATACAGTTTTGCTTGCGTCAATTGGAGAAGGTCAAAAAGCGTCAAAAGGCAGTGACCGTGGTGTAAAGGCATTTAAGCAAGCTTTGGAAGGCGTGATGCATGAGCTCGCGATGTTGATGGTACGCGATGGCGAAGGCGCTACCAAGCATGTGTGTATCGAAGTAAAAGGTGCCAAAACAAAACGCTCGGCAGTTAGAATTGCTAAAGCAATCGCAGATTCGCCGCTTGTAAAGACCGCTATTGCTGGTGAAGATGCAAACTGGGGCCGGATTGTTATGGCTGTTGGTAAGGCAGGTGAACCTGCGGACCGTGATAAATTACAGATTAGCTTTGGTGATATCGTTGTTGCGCAAGCCGGTGAGCGGGTTCCTGATTATAGTGAAGCGGCGGCCTCTGCAGTGATGCAAAAAGATGAAATTACGATTGGGGTAGATATTGGTCTTGGAAAAGGTCAGGCAAAAGTGTGGACATGTGACCTCACAAAAGAATATGTAGCAATTAATGGCGATTATCGAAGCTAATGCGTGCGTCATACAGTAAGGGTGAGGTCATGCCTGATTTAACACAAGTAAGACGTTTGGAAGCGGTTAGCTTTCGTTCTTTTCCATCAACATCAACCCATTATGACGGCACCTGGGCAATTCGCCTTACAGCCGGTCATCCTGCTAAGCGGTTAAACTCGGTAAATCCGCTAGACCCCTCTGATCATTCTTATATTGATGCAAGACTTGAACTGGCAAAGCGTAGGTTTGATAGTTTTGGTAGGCCATTGGTATTTAGGCAATCGCCTTTGGCCCCGCCAGAGCTTGAAACTATTTTGGATGATAGAGGTTGGGAGCGGTTTGATGAAAGCATTGTTATGACCTTGGATTTATCTTCTGTTTCACTGGAAGATATGATTGACCATGTTCCCATGAAAGATGTTGGTTATTGGGTCGATTCTTTTCTGCATTTGTCTGAAGAAGAAATTGAAAAAAAGCCTGGTCTTTTTGAAGTAATTTCTTCCATTCAACCAAATTGCGGTTTGTTTGTTAAAAATGCAAATGACCAACATGTGGCTGCTGTGCGTTGTGTTCATGAAAACGACCTCGCAGGAATATTTGATCTTGTCACAGGCAATGCTTTTCTAAGGCAAGGGCATGCCAAGGTCTTGCTTGGTAGTGCCTTAAAATGGGCAAAGCAATCTGGTGCAAAACATGCTTGGCTCCAAGTGGTCGCAAAAAATATAGCGGCGAAGTCGCTTTATGAAGAGTTCGGATTTCAAGAGCTCTATCGATATAATTACAGAAAAGCGCCAGTAGGTTCGGCATAATGGTAGAGGCAAATGTCGTAAAACCCATAATCCTCGTAAGTGCATGCGCACTTTTAGATGTCGATAATCGAGTGTTATTAGCACGGCGGCCAGAAGGTAAGTCCATGGCTGGGCTTTGGGAATTTCCTGGCGGTAAAATAGAAGATGGCGAAACGCCCGAAGCGGCTCTCATTCGTGAGCTTAAAGAAGAACTTGATATTACAACATGGGAATCGTGTCTTGCCCCACTTACTTTTGCAAGCCATGCCTATGAGAAATTTCATTTGCTAATGCCACTCTTTATTTGCCGTAAATGGGAGGGAATGCCTAAGCCAAAGGAAGGGCAGGCATTAAAATGGGTCAAAAAGCAGAATTTACGAGATTATCCAATGCCGCCTGCAGATGATCCTTTGATACCAGCGTTAATAGATATTTTATAGATTTAGTGCATTTTTAATTATATTGAGCTTTTTTGCGAAAGGTATCTAAATGCATATTAATAAAATCACAGGCCTCATACGTGACTTTTTGAGTAACCGTGCAGGCGATACAACACTATCAATTGCAATTTTCTTTTCGATAGCTGTGGTTTTTACTGCAATTATGGCAGTTCCTGTTTTAGATAAAACTTCGCGAGAATATGCAGAGAATAAAAGTTATGGTGTTGATACCATCACAACAAGCTCAGTTAATAAACCTGATAATTCTAATACATATATTATGCGTCGTAGTATCTTCAACAAAGGATTGAAGAAAATTTGCAAATCATCAGACGTTGGTAATTGTTAATTTATTCAAACATACAAGATTGTAAAATAGTTCAAGTTTTACACGTTAGATTTGCAATCTTTTAATAATAAAAATTTACCAGATTTTTA
Organism: uncultured Rhizobiaceae bacterium; assembly: GCA_964645215.1. Classification (GTDB taxonomy): domain Bacteria; phylum Pseudomonadota; class Alphaproteobacteria; order Rhizobiales; family Rhizobiaceae; genus JAALLB01. Next base: position 17,488 of record CAZXZQ010000005.1, read on the forward strand.
AACCAAACTTATAAATTGCCCCATATTGAAAGGTTTCTGGTCATGAAAATAATCGCCCAATTTATTAGAGATGAAAACGGTGCTACTGCCATTGAATATGGATTACTTATTGGTCTGATATCTGTTGCAATTGTCGCATCAGTAACGGCAGTTGGAACTTCACTTGTTGATATATTCGAAGTGTTATCTGCAAAGTTTACGAGCTTGGCATAAATTTCTTTTAAAGTTTTTATAAGAAATCCTTAAGCTGCTTATTTGCGCTTCCCGGTTTTAATGGTTGCTGTTGAGACTTGTCAGGTGACCAGCCTGACAAGAAGATTATTTCAGCAGTTGCAGTAAGTTTACCATCATGATCTTGATATCTTTCGTGGTAGAGTTCCTCTGCTCGTTCGAACATGCGTTTGCTCGCAAATGACGGCTTTTGTGCAAGCGTGTGTGTAGCACCAATCATGCGAAGATCTGAAATTAAAGCTTTGAAGTTTTTATAGCGTATTGTGAAAATCTCACTGTCAACAACCGGTAATGAAAACCCCGCGCGTTGCAATAATCCTCCAAGTTGCCTTATTTCCCCAAAAGGTTCGATGCGCAATGATGCGTTTCCATGAACTTCACTTTCTGCAGTGATTAAGCATTCGCGTAATTCATGTAATGTGTTGTCGCCGGGTAAAGCGGCCATAAATAGCCCATCATTGACGAGGGATTTTCGAATTTGAATGAGACTTCCCGGTAAATCATTTGATCGGTGCAGTGCAAAGACAGACGTTATGAGATTGGTTGATCGGGCCTCTAATGGCACAAGTTCCGGCTCGGTTGTTTTCGCTTTATCTCCGTGTGTTATGGAAACAATTTGCTCGACTAATTTGACATTATCCAGCTTTTCCAGAAGTGGCATCATCGCATTATGTGTGCTCAAAAAATCAACGGCTCTGTCAAACTGCCGATTAATAACGCTTAAGCGTTCTTCGATCGTTTCAGCCGCGATCTTACTTAAAAAATTCGAACTTTCATTGCCGATGCGCATTGCACGTAATTCGACTGCTTTGCGGCGGTTTTCTGAAAACAGTTTCTTGGGACTCGTCATTTGCATATATGTGCAATAGTATTTCTGGATGGAAATATCCACGGACATTTTACGCTTTACAAAAAGAATTGGTGAATTGGCATCAAATCTACCAGGCATGCTCGTGCCGATGACGTGCCTTACCTGTGATGCATTTGTAGAAAAACAGGGTGGCTGCTGCGCGAAATGTTGGGGTGAATTGCGGTTTATTTCTGAGCCAATGTGCCCTGTATACGGGACGCCATTTTCAGTGGATATGGGTGACGGTGTGCTTTCTACGGATGCGATCGCCAATCCACCGCCTTTTGAGCGGTTGCGAGCCGTAATGCTTTATGACGAGCTTGCACGTAAGATGGTATCAACGATTAAATATTCTGATCGTACAGATTTAATTCCGTGGATTTCTAATTGGATGAAAGTCGCAGGCAAAGCGCTGCTTAAAGAAACGGATATTGTTGTGCCGGTTCCATTGCACAAGTCGCGTTTACGTATGCGTAGGTTTAATCAGGCTGGCGAAATTGCTCGACGAGTTTGTGGTGACAAGAATCTATTTCGTCCTGAGGTTTTATTGCGGAGAAAACCAACTAAACAACAAGTGGGCTTAACTGAGAAAGAACGTGAGCGAAATATGTCTGGAGCGTTTGTTGTGCCTGAGGAAATGAAACTTCATGTAAAAGGCAAACGTATTTTATTGGTTGATGATGTCTATACAACAGGCTCAACGGTTAAAGCTGCGACTAGAGCCTTAAAGCGTGGTGGAGCCAGTAACATTGACGTGTTAGTGTTCGCAAAGGTTGAAACCTATCTGGTTTAGGTCTTATATCCGTACCAGACAAGTTATTAAGGAAACTTATAATGCCAGAGATTACAATCTATACCCGAAAATTCTGCGGATATTGCAGCGCAGCAAAGTCACTTTTAAAATCTAAAGGGGCTAAATTTAACGAGCTTGATGCCACGATGAATTCTAAACTGAAACAAGAAATGATTCAGAAATCTAATGGTGGGCGTACATTCCCGCAGATTTTTATTGGCGATAAACATGTTGGCGGGTGTGATGAACTTCACGCGCTTGATCGGGCCGGAAAACTTGATCCTTTGTTGAGCAAATAGAGGATGCGCGTCGCTTGTATACAGATGAGATCCAGTACGCTTATTGCGGATAATATTTCTGCAATGGAGGAACTTGTCCGAAAAGCAGCAAGTGACGGTGCGCAGTATATTCAGACGCCGGAAATGACTGGTATTCTGCAAAGGAATAGAAAAGGTCTTTTTGAAGAAATTAAGTTGCAAGATGAAGACCTCTTGGTAAAGCATGCAGCAGAGCTTGCAGCTGAACTTAATATTTGGCTGCATATAGGGTCGCATGCAATTTTTCTTGGAGAAGAAAAAGCTGCCAATCGCGCATTTCTGTTTTCTCCAGAAGGCGAACTCATTACGACTTATGACAAGATCCATATGTTTGATGTGGATTTGGATAATGGGGAATGCTGGCGGGAATCAAATGTATATCAGCCGGGTGAAAAATCCGTATTAGTTGAAACAGAATTGGGCTTAATGGGTGTTTCGATCTGTTATGATATGCGGTTCCCAAATTTATATCGTGAATACGCATTGCAAGGCGCGCAAGTTTTAACGGCTCCTTCTTCTTTCACGCGGCAAACCGGTGAAGCACATTGGCATACATTGTTGAAATCTCGCGCGATTGAAAATGGTGCGTTTATGATTGCTGCTGCGCAAGGCGGCACCCATGAAGATGGGCGCGAGACATATGGTCATTCACTTATCATCAATCCTTGGGGTAAGGTTATTGCTGAATTAGATCATAATGAACCAGGATACATCACGGCTGATCTCGACTTGGCCGATGTGAAAAAAGCGCGTGAGCGAATTCCAAACCTTGAAAATACACGGGAATTTATGCTTCAACATGTTTCTCAAAAATACAACGTATCTACGAAAGCAGTCGCGTGATTAAATATTCTCTCATATGTGAACATGAGCATGTCTTTGAAGGCTGGTTTGGTTCCAGTGAAGATTATGACAAACAACGCAAGCGTAAATTGGTTGAGTGTCCTCACTGTGGTTCATCAAACATCTCTAAAGCCCTCATGGCACCGGGTGTTTCTGGCACCAAAAAACGAGACGATAATGCGCAAGTTCCAATGACCGCTATTCCACCACAAATGCCTGCGGAAATGGTTGAGAAACTGCGCGAGATTAAAACGCATATAGAAGAAAACTCTGAAAATGTGGGCGATAAATTTCCCGAAGAAGCACGCAAAATTCATTATGGCGAAACCGAAGCGCGTGGAATTTACGGGAAAGCAACAATAGAAGAAGCCTCAAATTTAGCAGAAGAGGGTGTGAATGTTATGCCCATTCCTGAATTGCCTGAAGAGAAAAATTGATGAACAATTTACCCGCGTCTTTCCATGCTCATGTCTATTTTGATGAGCAAACACTCTTGCAAGCAAAAACACTCTGCGAGGCAATACGCGATACGTTCAAAATTCAAATGGGGCGCATTCATGAAAAGCCAGTTGGACCTCATCCGACAGGCAGTTGTCAGCTTACCGTGCCATATGAGAAATTTGCAGCTGTTACGTCTTGGCTCAGTTTAAACCGGGACGGGTTGGTGGTGTTCATTCATGCGGAAACGGGCGACGATCTCGCCGACCACACCAAGCATGTTATTTGGTTGGGTGAGAGTATACCACTTAAGACTGAGATGTTTGAGTAAGCGCTACTTAAAGCGCTTAGCCAACACCATATAATTCACATCCATGTCGCGAGATTTATTCCAGCGATCTTGAAGGACGTTATAAAAGACACCGGTTCGATCCGTGATCTCCATGCCTTCAGAATTGAGCGGTGCTTCAATTTCTTCTGGCCGCACAAGCTTTTCATAGTCATGCGTGCCTTTTGGCAGCCATTTCAAAACGCTTTCAGCCATGAAGATTGCGAGTAGTTTAGCTTTCGGCGTGCGATTGATGGTGGCAACAAACATTAAGCCATCTGGTTTTACCATCCGTGCGCATGATGTCATGAAGAGATTTACATCTGCCACATGCTCCACCACTTCCATATTGAGAATGACATCAAATTTCTCGCCGTCTGCTTCAAGGCTCTCTGATGTGACTGCACGGTAATCAATATCAAGTCCTGATTGCTCGGCGTGAATTTTAGCGATTTCGATGTTTACTTCTGAAGCATCCGCGCCGACCACTTCTGCGCCGAGCCGTTTCATCGGTTCTGATAATAGCCCGCCGCCACAACCAATATCCAAGATACGCAAGCCTTTGAAAGCTTTTGGGTCGTTCATATCGCGGCCAAAATTCTCGCAGACCTTTTCTTTGATATATTGAAGGCGAACAGGATTAAACTTGTGTAAGGGTTTGAATTTCCCGGTCGGGCTCCACCATTCATCGGCCATTGCGGAAAAGCGTGCAACTTCATCTTGATCAATTGTGGTTTGTGCAGTTTTGGTCATGGTTTATTCCTATACATACCCTATAGGTCGTGCATCGCTTGCATTAAGTCAATAAGTGCGGCTTGCGACATTTGATGTTTTTCGCTACATAAAGCCCAACTCGCTTGTAGGAAACTTCAGGCGATTTTGTTTGTTAACGTCAGAGAGTTTGTCTTGTCCCGTATTGTGATGAAATTTGGTGGTACCTCTGTTGCGGATATTGAACGTATTCGAAATGTAGCGCTGCATGTAAAACGTGAAGCTGATGCTGGCCATAAAGTGGCAGTGGTTGTTTCTGCTATGTCCGGCAAAACAAATGAACTTGTTGCTTGGACCAAAGAAATAGCCCCTATGCATGATGCGCGTGAATATGACACGGTTGTTGCATCTGGTGAGCAAGTAACATCAGGCCTTTTGGCTATGGCCTTACAGAATTTAGGTGTTGATGCGCGTTCTTGGATGGGATGGCAAATTCCGCTCAAAACAGATAGCACACACGGTGCCGCACGGATTGATTCAATCGACAGTGATTTTCTTGTTGAACGTATTTCGGGCGGACAGGTTGCTGTGATTGCAGGCTTTCAAGGTATTAGCCCTGAAAACCGGATTGCAACGCTTGGGCGTGGCGGGTCAGATACTTCCGCAGTTGCAATTGCCGCTGCAATTAATGCAGACCGATGCGATATTTATACAGATGTGGACGGTGTTTATACGACTGATCCACGTATTGAACCGCGTGCAAAACGCATGGAAAAAATCTCATTTGAAGAAATGTTAGAAATGGCATCTTTGGGTGCTAAAGTTTTGCAAGTGCGTTCTGTAGAAATGGCAATGGTTCATGGCGTACGTACATTTGTTCGCTCCAGTTTTGATGACCCTAATAGTATTGATTCAACAAAAAGTTCTAACGCTGCCGTTGGCACGCTTATATGTGATGAGGATGAAATCGTGGAAAAAGAAGTTGTTACAGGTATTGCCTATACAAAAGATGAGGCGCAAATTTCTCTTCGCCGTGTTCCAGATAGCCCCGGTGTTTCCGCAGCAATTTTTGGTCCTTTAGCAGATGCGCATATCAACGTAGATATGATTGTGCAGAATGTCTCTGAAGATGGTTCTAAAACAGATATGACCTTTACCGTGCCTTCAACAGATGTTGAAAAAGCAGTAAAAGTTATTGAGGGTTGCAAAGAAGAGGTAGGCTTTGATAATATACAAAGCGATTCAGGGCTTGCGAAAATTTCAGTTATTGGCATTGGTATGCGTAGTCATGCTGGTGTTGCGTCCACGGCTTTTGCTGCTTTGGCAGAAAAGAATATCAATATTCGTGCGATTACGACGTCTGAAATTAAATTCTCGCTTCTGATAGATGCGGATTATACCGAGCTTGCAGTAAGAACACTGCATTCGGTTTATGGCCTGAACCAATAAACAAGCACAATACGTTTATATAAACGGGTTGAAAAATGGAACAGAATGTAAGAGGACCTAGCGTGCTATTGCGCCGCTTGCGCCAGATTATGGCCGAGCCGCTAGACCCTCAAACACGTCTTGATACCATCGCGACAGATATCGCGGCCAATATGGTTGCGGAAGTTTGTTCGGTATATGTTTTGCGTGCAGATAATGTTTTGGAGCTGTACGCTACCCAAGGTCTTAATCCTGAATCGGTTCATAATACAACACTTCGCGTGGGGCAGGGGCTTGTAGGCACAATTGCGGCTACTGCTAGATCACTTAATTTGAATGAAGCTGATAAACATCCGTCTTTCTTGTTTTTACCTGAAACTGGCGAAGAGATTTATAATGCATTTCTTGGTGTGCCCATTTTGCGTTCTGGCCGTGTTTTGGGTGTGCTTGTTGTTCAAAACACATCAAACCGCGTTTATATGGATGCTGAAGTTGAAGCGCTTGAAACAACGGCAATGGTGCTTGGCGAGTTAATAGCAACGGGAGAGCTTGAAGGGCTTTCAGCTAAAAATGTTAAGCTTGATTTAAGCAGGCCTTTAAGTTTAGAGGGCGTGGCATTTGGTGACGGTTTGGGGCTCGGTTATGCCGTACTTCACGAACCGCGCGTTGTTGTAACAAATCTCTTTAACGAGGATACGGATAAAGAAATTAGTCGCCTACGCGATGCCCTGGTAAAGTTACAGGTGTCCCTTGATGTGCTTTTTCAAAGCGGCAATGTGCCGGTTGAAGGTGAGCACCGTGATGTGCTTGAGGCATATCGTATGTTTGCGCATGATCGAGGATGGGTGCGGCGTATGGAAGAGGCTGTTGTTAATGGACTTTCAGCAGAAGCAGCAGTTGAAAAAGTTCAAAACGATAATCGAGCGCGCATGTTGCGCCAATCAGACCCGTATTTGCGTGAGCGCTTGCATGACTTTGATGATTTAGCGAACCGTTTGCTTCGTCAGCTTGTTGGTAAGTCTAAGGAAGTTTCAGCAGCCTTAGCGAGCGATAGTCATGTGATCGTTGCAAAGAATATGGGTGCTGCTGAATTGCTAGATTATAATACTGGCAAATTACGTGGTCTTGTTTTGGAAGAGGCTGCTCCCAATTCTCATGTTGTGATTGTTGCAAGGGCACTTGGCGTTCCGGTCGTCGGCCAGCTACCAAATTTTGTCTCCAATGTAGAAGAAGGCAATGCAATCATCGTTGATGGGGATGCGGGTAATGTTTCCCTGCGCCCACCGGCTGATGTTGAAGCAGCCTATGTTGAAAAAGTTAAATTCCGTGCAAAGCGCCAAAAGCAATTTGATAAGCTAAGAGACAAGCCTGCTGTTACAAAAGATGGCGTTGATATTTCATTGCAAATGAATGCGGGTCTGTTAATGGACTTGCCCCAACTTGAATTGTCGGGCGCGCAAGGTATTGGCTTATTCAGAACTGAATTGCAGTTTATGGTGTCGGCAACTTTCCCGCGCCCGGGCGAACAAGAAGAGCTTTATCGCAGCATCATGGAAACTGTTGGCGATGATAAGCCTGTAACATTTAGAACACTGGATGTGGGTGGCGATAAGGTCTTGCCTTATCTTGATACGATCAATGAAGAAAATCCGGCTATGGGGTGGCGTGCAATTCGTCTTTCATTAGACCGACCTGCTCTTATCAAATCGCAAATTCGCGCCCTATTAAAAGCCTGTGCCGGCAAGCGGTTGCGTTTAACCATTCCGATGGTGACAGATGTTCGCGAAATTCGTGAGGTGCGTAGCATTATCAAAAGTGAGGTTGAGCTTCAAGCGCGTCTAGGGCATGAAGTGCCGCGTATTTTGGAATTGGGTGCGATGCTCGAAGTGCCAAGTTTAATGTGGCAGTTGGATGAACTTTTTGAGGCTGTGGACTTTATCTCGATTGGTTCAAATGATCTGTTTCAATTCACAATGGCATCGGACAGAGGCAATGCAAATCTGGCCAACCGGTATTCGCCTATGAGCAGAACGTTCCTTCGATTACTCAAGCAAATTGCGGATGCTGGTATCAAACATGAAAAGCAGGTTACGGTTTGTGGTGAAATCGCAGGCAGGCCGCTTTCTGCTATGGCTCTTTTAGGGCTTGGGTTTACCTCTGTTTCAATGTCACCTTCCGCTATTGGTCCGGTAAAAGCGATGCTGATGTCATTGGATGTGAAGCAGTTTAGTGAAATACTTCTTGCCACACTTCATGATGTATCTGCTGAATCGACAATCATGGAATTATTGACAGAC
>CAZXZQ010000006.1:0-25634 GCA_964645215.1 uncultured Rhizobiaceae bacterium
AACTTCCGCAATTTTTCCTGCATGGCTGTGCAAAAGCCAATGATCGCCTTCTGGGATATCGACTCGGGTAAAATCATCGCAAAAATGCTCAAGTCTTTCGTGACAAACGGGCAGTAGCGCTTGGTCGCCAGCGCCCCAAATGAGCGTGTGGGGCATAGGAACCCTGAACTTATCAAAGCTAACATTATAAAGTGGCGTCTCAGTGAGTGCTTCGCCCTCTTTGGGAATTTCTATGGGCGAGGAATTATACCAGTGGAGCATGGCCTGCAATCGTGCTTCATCCGCCCAAGCAGTCCGATAGCGTTCTTTCATAGCTTCTGTCAGCCAAGGCGTCTTGGAAAAGCCCTCAAACATATTGAATGTGCGCTTGAAATCATCCGCTGCCATTATGTGAGATGCATCTTCGCGGCGGAGTATATGAAAATAAGCACTTGCTTTTGCTTGTTCTGGATGGTCGATAATCGCTTGCTGGAAACAGGCAGGATGCACACCATTAGCGATAAAGAGATGGTTGATGCGTTGAGGAAAATTCATTGCGAGTGCATAGGCAATGGACGCACCCCAGTCATGACCAGCCAGTGCAAATTCTCTTTCACCCAACATTGCGGTTGATAGTAAAATCATATCTTGAACGAGGAATTTTGCTCGATAATTCTCAACGCCAATGGGTGCATCTGATAAATTATAGCCACGCTGATCAGGCACAATAACAAGAAAATCTTCGCTCAATTCTTGCATTACGCTTTCCCAAGCAAACCAAAATTCAGGAAAGCCATGCAACATCAATATGGCGGCACGCTTGTCTTTAAGAGGTTTACCTTCATACGCTTCACCATTGTGAACCACGTGAAGTTTCACATCATTTACGGTTATGAAGTCGGAACGAAACCCAGAAGGCAGTACTTGTGTCATGCACCCATCATACTAAATAGATATGGGAAGGCTAGCCATTTACCTGATTATCTTTGATATTCAGGTTTGCAAATTTACTGCCACGTTTTTTAGCAAGGTCACCTGTTACAGGTTCACGCCAGCGATATCCAATCACGCCACCACGCGTAAGTTTGGACATCACATTATTAGCGATTGTCACATTACCGGTGCCTTCAACCACACTTACATAAACGCCAGTTTTAGTGTCGCGAATAATATTCGAACTTGCCACAACATTGCGTAAGTAGTGTCCCCAACCAAGCATAAGACCAAAATTGGCAGCCTTCTCAATCACGTTTCCGGTGATGGAAATATCCGCTTCTGCTGAGATGCCGTTGCCAAATAAATGTTGATTATCCTCATACGGCGCGTGTGCGTGAATGTTGCGAATGAGATTGTTTGCACAAACGCTCATGCGCCCACCTTGGTCGAGATTGGCAATTGAAATACCCCGCGCGCCGCCGTCAATCACATTGCCAGAAATATTGGCGCCCTGAAAAGCAAACTCAGAATAGATTGAGGTTTCACCTGCGCGGAAACACGTATTGTTGGTGATCTGAATATTGTTGCAGGAGTTAGAGCGAATGGTAGAAAACGCGCAATCAGAAACGTGATTGTTTGTGACGATAACACCATCACATTGATACGTGTTAATACCGTTGCCCCAAGGGCCTGTTCCGCCTTTGATCGCGTTAATTCTGCGTATGCGATTATTTGACACAACCGTATTATCTTCGCCACGCGCCCAACGATAAATCATAATGCCTGCATTGGCACATTCTTCGACGAGATTATTAGTGATGGTAAGGCCTGTATTTTCAAGCCCGAAAAAGCCTGCATTGCCGATGGCAGTATCGATGCGATTGCGCTCAAACCTTCCGCCAGATTTTTCAATCTGCACACCATGCGTTGCGGCGGAAGTGAAATGGCAATTTTCAATCTGTATATGTTTAGCATTGTTCACGCGCAGATTGGCATTTGCATATTCCTGCAATGGCAATAGCCCCCCATCCAAGACTAGGCCATTTAATTCGATATGCTCTGCGTTTTCAGCATAAAGAAAATGGTTTCCGCCAGCGAATTGGAGTTTGGTTCCGCCGGAAATGCCATAAAGCCGTGTATTCTTTGGTAAAGTAACATTGCCAACGCGATAGACGCCAGGCTCCAGGAAAACACCCTTATTACTTCGTGCGGCTTTGTTGAGGAGTGCTTGCAGCTTATCACCCTGATTAAGCGTTGCACCCGGAATTAAGCCTTCAGAAACTGCATTAATTGCGCCAAATGCACTAAACGCGTGAGCGGGTGCTGATGCTAAAACCAAGCCTGATGAACTTAATCCGGTTAAAAATCCACGTCTTGAAACCATGATAAACTCCTTGTTTCTATATTAATGCAGGAATCATGCCATTTTCTTCAATTCACCCTTTGCGATTATGCCAATTAGTAAATATGTATAGGGCAATGATTTTTGCTTAGGGAGCAACACCATGCTTAAAGAGGGTCAACTATATCTCGGTACCAGCCGCAAACCGGATGACAGCACCAATAAAGGTGAATATCTCAACATGAAGCTTGCGAACCGGCATGGGTTAATTACCGGTGCGACGGGTACTGGTAAAACTGTTTCGTTACAGATTTTGACCGAAGGGTTTTCAAACGCAGGCGTGCCGGTTTTCTGTGCAGATGTGAAGGGTGACCTTTCAGGCCTTGCAGCGAAAGGTGAGGCTAAGGATTTTCTTGCAAAACGTGCTGATCAAATTGGCCTTGATGATTATGAATTCCAAGAATTTCCAGTAATTTTCTGGGATCTTTTCGGCAAGCAAGGTCACCAAGTGCGCACAACCTTATCTGAGATGGGGCCACTTCTTTTGTCGCGTTTGCTAGACCTTAATGAAACTCAAGAAGGTGTTCTCAATATCGCGTTTAAGCTCGCGGATGATGAAGGCATGTTGCTGCTCGATCTTAAAGACTTGCGTGCGCTTCTTGTTTCCATGGGTGAGCGAACAGCTGAACTTACTTCCACCTATGGCTATATGTCCAAACCATCGATTGGGGCTATTCAACGTCAATTACTGGTACTCGAACAGCAAGGTGGTGAGGGGTTCTTCGCAGAGCCTGCACTGCAGATTACAGACTTAATGCGTACGACGCGTGATGGTCGTGGGGCTGTTAGTATTTTGGCGGCGGATCAGCTTATGCAATCCCCTCGTCTTTATGCAACTTTCTTGCTTTGGCTTTTATCTGAACTTTTCGAAGAGCTTCCAGAAGTAGGCGATATGGACAAGCCGAAACTTGTCTTCTTCTTCGACGAAGCACATTTGCTCTTCGATGAAGCACCGAAAGTGCTGGTCGAGAAAGTGGAGCAAGTTGTGAAACTCATTCGTTCAAAAGGCGTTGGCGTTTACTTTGTTACGCAAAACCCAGTGGATATTCCTGACGGTGTGCTATCTCAACTCGGTAACCGCGTGCAGCATGCGTTACGTGCATTTACGCCGAAGGAACAAAAGGCTGTAAAAGTTGCAGCAGAAACATTCCGTCCGAACCCGGATTTTAAAGCTAGGGATGTGATCATGGAGTTGGGCGTGGGTGAGGCACTTGTCTCTACACTTATGAAAAAAGGTGTGCCATCTATCGTTCAACGCACGCTTATTCGTCCGCCATCATCCCGCCTTGGTCCGCTCACCAAGAAAGAGCGGGAAGAGATTATCAAGATGAGCCCTGTTGGTGCGCAATACGATAAAGATGTAGACCGCGAATCTGCCTATGAGATATTAAAAAAACGCGCGGCAGAAGCTGCAAAACGAGAAGCAGAACAAGAAGAACGTGAAGACCAGGAGCGTGAAGAAACAGGGCGTATGCGCAAGACGCGTTCCGGTTTCCAATTGCCGGAATTTGGTCGTGATGATCGCCCAACTAAGCGCTCGCGCAAAAGTTCAAAATCTCGCAGGCGTCGTAGTTCTAGAGGTCGCCAGAGCGTGACGGAAGCGGCGGTGAAATCACTCACGCGCTCGCTCGCAAGCGGTCTTGGTCGTGCGTTGATTAGAGGTATATTAGGTAGCCTTAAGAAGGGCTTCTGAATCAGAAGATGGTTACACTTCAATTAGTCTGATTTTTGGATTTTAATTAGTTTATCTGAAATGATTCCACATACTTTGGACACAGCTTGGCTATGTTTATCTAGGTAGAAATCATGGTGCTGCTCTTCGAGTATCGTGTATCCAGAAGGCTATTTATTATTCAAACCAACCCATTTAAATCACTCAAAATCTTTTCCGGCGGTAGATCATTATACTCATTGGGTTGACCAGTGCGGTTAATCCAATGGGCTTTGAAACCGAAGGCGGTCGCTGCTGCGGCATCCCAGCGGTTTGAGGATTGGAAAGCAACCTCTGCAGGTTCAATGCCGTAAGCTTTAGTGATCATGCCATAAGTTGCAAAGTCTGTTTTAAAAACACCTAGTTCATGAACAGAAAATGCATCATCAAGCACGGCATCCAATCCAGCAAACTTAACTGCAGCATTGAGCATTTCCGGCGAACCATTGGAGAGAATGGCAGTTTTATAGCCCTTGTCCTGAAGCTGTTTAAGCACTAGCGGTACTTCCGCATAGCAGTCTAGCGACATATAGGCATCGAGCAGGACCTGGCGGCAATCTTTATTGCTACCTGGAACTGCTTCAAGTGCAAAATCAAGCGCTTCAGAAGTTAGCGTCCAGAAATCCTTGTATTCATTCATGCCAGAACGTGTCCAAGTATACTCAAGTTGTTTATTCCTCCAAATTTCCGAAACGCGCGCAGGGTTTTCGCCGACTTGGTCAAAATGGCGAGAAACAGCGGAATGCACATCGAACAATGTTCCATAAGCATCAAAAACATAGGCTTTAAAAGACATAAATAACTCCAAAAAAATTGCTTGTTTTCACTCTACCCATTGGCAAACAGTCACGAAAGCTCTAATTATAATCTTAATATTCACTTCTCGTTCAACGGAGAACCAAAATGGCTTTTGAACTACCTGATCTTCCTTATGCTTACGATTCACTGGACCCTTATATGTCTGCTGAAACGCTAGAGTTTCACCACGACAAACACCATATGGCTTATGTGACCAATGGCAATAATCTGCTTGAAGGCTCTGGTCTTGAAGGCAAGTCGCTGGAAGACGTTGTGCGCGAAAGTCATGGCTCAAATGCTGGCCTGTTTAACAATGCTGCTCAGCACTACAACCATATTCACTTCTGGCACTGGATGAAGAAAGATGGCGGCGGCAACAAGCTTCCGGGCACACTTCAATCAGCGATGGATTCAGATCTCGGCGGATATGACAAGTTTAAAGCAGATTTCATGGCTGCTGGTGCAACACAGTTTGGTTCCGGTTGGTGCTGGATTGCTGTTAAAGATGGCAAGCTTGAGATCATGAAAACACCGAATGGCGAAAATCCGCTTATCCATGGTGCAACACCAATTCTTGGCTGTGATGTTTGGGAACATTCTTATTACATTGATTACCGTAACGCTCGCCCGAAATATCTCGAGGCATTTGTCGATAACATGATCAACTGGGATTATGTGTTGGAAATGTATGAAGGCGCAACTTCGTAAGTTTTCGAACTTTTAGAAAATTCAGAACCCTGGCGTAAGCTGGGGTTTTTTGTTTGAGGCAAGGCAAGCAATTAATAACAAAATTTATCTGGCTCAAACCTCATTCATTCAATAGAGTTATATTCTCTGAATATTATCTACGGGAGGGATGATAATGACGGCACAAGATGCAAAGGTAAATTGGGGCATCAATAATGATTATGCGCCGCTTGGCGATGTACTGCTTGGCAATCCAGAGTTTTACCGTTGGGTAGATGCAGGCCCTTTAATTGGGCGAACATTGGCTAATGCACATAAAACAGGCGTGAAGTTTGATCTCCAACTTGCCATGTCACAACATCAGGAGATGGTTCGTATTTATGAAGAAACTGGCGTTAAGTGTCATTTTCTTGAAGCGGATGAGGCACTGCACCGTAACTTCTTCGCGCGTGACAGTTCCGCGATGACCCCTTGGGGCGCTCTTATTTGTCATATGCAACTCAAATGTCGACGTGCTGACTATGTTACCGTCATCAAGTTTTATCAGGAAAATAATATTCCAATCTGGAACTACGCTACTGCGGGCCATTTTGAGGGCGGAGATTTTGTCATTCTTGAGCCTGGTAAGGTTTTAATCGGTTATTGTGGAGAACGTTCTGAGCAAGAAGGTTCTGAACAAGTTGCGGGTTTTGTTCGTAAAGAAGGATGGGAAGCTGTAACCGCACCAATTAGTCGTGAGTTTGTCCATATGGATGGCCTTGTCGTTCCTCTGGCAGAAAAGCTTCTTGTCGCCTGCATTGATGCTTTGGAACCATGGGTCGTGCAACAATTGCGTGACTGGGGTTTTGACTTTGTTGATGTGCCGTATCGTGAAGCCAAAAACCTTGGCGTTAATCTTGTGGCACTTGGTAATAATAAAGTTCTATCCATGAAAGGTGCAGATGAGTTGAACGGAAAAATGCGAGCACTTGGCTTTGAAGTTTATGAACCGGACATGTCTATGTTTACGCTGGGCGGTGGCGGTGTTCATTGCTTGGCCCAAGCCCTTTGTCGGGAAGATGTATGATGGATAATCTACGCGTTAATGGTCCTCGACTTTGGTCATCCATTATGGAGATGGCCAAAATAGGTGCGCTTCCTGCCGGTGGGTGTAGGCGTTTAGCGCTTTCAGATGAAGATCGGGAGGCACGTGATCTCTTCGCAGAATGGTGTAAGGATGCGGGGTGCTCAATCGAGATCGATGATTTCGGCAATATGTTTGTCAAACGTGATGGTGTGAATAATAGCCTGCCACCCATTGCAATTGGTAGCCATCTCGATACGCAACCGCACGGTGGAAAATTTGACGGCGTATATGGCGTTTTAGCAGGATTGGAAATTGTCAGAACTTTAAATGATGCAGGAATAGAAACAGAAGCACCTATTGAGATCATTAATTGGACAAACGAAGAGGGTGCAAGGTTTGCGCCAGCAATGCTTTCAAGTGGTGTTTATGCAGATCTATTCACACGTGAATTCGCCCTTTCCAGAACTGATACCGAAGGAAAATCATTTGAGGATGAGTTGAAGCGCATTGGATATCAAGGCGACCAAGCTTGCGGCGAGCACGAAATTGGTTTCTTCCTTGAAGCCCATATTGAACAAGGACCAATTCTGGAGCGCGAAGAAAAACCGATTGGCGTTGTACGTGGTGGCCAAGGACAGCGTTGGTATGATGCCACGGTAACGGGACAGGACGCGCATACTGGCAGCACGCCGATGGAAGGGCGTGATGATGCGTTGTTAAAGGCTGCAGAATTTGCTTTGGCTGTTCGTGATATAGCACTTCGCCGTAGCCCAGATGCAGTTGCGACTGTGGGCGAGATGCATGTTGAACCAAATTCGAGAAATACAATTGCTGGAAGTGTCAAACTTACGGTGGATGTGCGTAATCCGGATGATGATGTTTTATCTGAAATGGACAAAGATTTGCGAGCGGCTGCTGAAAGAGTTGGCGTTGCGATTGAACAGATTTGGCATTGCCCGCCGGTCAAATTTGATGAGAAGTGTGTTGGTGCAATTCAATCCGCTGCCGATATGATGGCTTATCCTAATCGTGTGATGGTTTCTGGTGCTGGTCACGACGCATGCCAAGTTGCGCGTAAGGTTCCAACCGCTATGGTTTTTGTTCCATGTGCTGGTGGCATCAGCCACAATGAAGCTGAGTCAGCCACGCCAGATGATTTGGAAGCAGGGGCCAATGTGCTCCTCCATGCAGCATTACAGCTTGCTAATGCTTAAACATAGCTTTTGATTTGAAGGCGCGTCAGTTTCAAACTTTTCCAACGGCTTTCAATGCAAATGCGTATGATCGGGCCGCATCTTCAAGTGCTGCGAAGCGGCCTGATTTTCCGAAATGGCCTGATGTCATGTTTGTTCTAAGCAGCAGCGCGTTGTTATCCGTCTTCATGGTGCGTAACTTAGCAACCCACTTAGCTGGTTCCCAATAGGTAACGCGTGGGTCGGACACGCCTGCTGTGACAAGCATCGCTGGATAATCCTTTGCTTCCAGATTGTCATAAGGTGAATAGGAGGCAATGTCATCAAATGCCTGTTTGCTTTCAATCGGATTCCCCCATTGTGACCATTCACCTGGCGTAAGTGGAAGCGTATCATCAAGTATTGTATTAAGCACATCAACGAACGGCACATCTGCAATGGCGCCTGCGAACAAATTTGGTGCCATGTTCACACATGCGCCAACGAGCAATCCGCCAGCAGAACCACCCATGATGACGATCTTACCTTCTGAGGTAAAATTCATGTTTGCAAGCGTTTTGCCGGAGGCAATAAAGTCATGGAACGTATTTGGTTTTTTACCAAATTTGGCATCCTCATACCAAGAGCGGCCTTTTTCTTCACCGCCCCGAATATGCGCTGTCGCGTAGATAAACCCGCGATCAACGAGCGATAGGCGATTGGCAGAAAAGCCTGCAGGCATAGACATGCCGTAGGAGCCATAGCCATAGAGAAGGCAAGGGGCTGAACCATCAAGTGTAGTATCCTTGTGATGCAGCACCGTCACTGGAACTTCTGCACCATCATGGCTTACGGCAGTAATGCGTCGCGTCACATAATCTGACGCATTATGGCCTGATGGAATTTCCGTTTCTTTCAGCAATGTACGTTCGTCAGTTTTGAGATCATAATCAAAAACCAGCCCAGGCGTTGTGGGCGACGAATAGCTAAAACGGAACATGTCGCGATCAAACTCAGGACTAGGCGAAACGCCCAGAGAGTACGCCTCTTCATCCATGGAAATATCGTCAATTTTTCCATCTGCACCCATGAAACAAATGCGGGGTAGGGCGTTTTCACGCTCCATCCAGATGATCCAATCTTTATATGCATCAACTGAGATGAGCATGCGTCCTTGCTTATGCGGGATGACGTCTTTCCAGTTTTCGATTGATGGTGCAGAAATCGGCGTTTCAACAATTTTGAAATCTTCTGCGCCGCCGGCATTGGTTATGATTAGAAACCTGTTTCCCTGGTGTTCAACGGAATATTCAAGTCCTTCAGATCTTGCCTGAATTAATTGTGGCTCTGAGTTGGGCTTAGAGGTTGGAATGAAATACATTTCATCTTGATCATTCATGCCTGCTGAAATGAAAACATATTCACCTGACCGCGTTCGCCCTACGCCACAGTAAAACCGAGGGTCTTTTTCTTCATACACAAGCGCATCATCATTCGGGTTTGTGCCGAGCGTATGACGGTAAACTTTCGATGGGCGGTGGTTTTCATCAACACGCGAATAGAAAAGCGTCTCGTCATCTGCCCATGTAGCTGAACCCACATCTTTGATGCGAACATCCATGTCTTTGCCAGTAGAAAGATCACGGAATAAAAGTTCATAATATTCAGCACCTGACGTATCGCGGCTCCAAGCTAAAAGTGTATGCGATGGACTTTCATCGACTGTTCCAAGCTCAAAATATTCTTGCCCCTTGGCTTCTTTGTTCACATCGAGAAGAATATGTTCCTCACCGCCATTGCGTGGTGTTCGAACACGTATAGGGTGTTCGCCACCTTCAACATATTTCCAAAAGTAAGCGTAACCACCATCTTGCACGGGAACAGAGTTGTCGGTTTCTTTAATGCGGCCGCGCATTTCCGCAATCAAATCTTCTTGCAGTTTCTCCGTGTCTGCCATGGCGTTTTCATAGTATGTGTTTTCTGCCGATAGGTATACTTTGATGTCTTCCGGCAGCTTTTCCGGCTCACGCATTGCTTCTTGCCAATTATCAGCTCGCAACCAGTTATAATTATCTTCGATTGTGATGTTGTGAAACTTAGTTACATGTTGGCGAATTTCTGCCTTCGGCGCTGCGGCCGGAGCTATGAAGCGATTGCTCATCCAATATCCCTGCTATTAATTGGTGCGATTATTCGTCATCCGGCGTAAAAGTAAGTGCATGACCATTCATACAATACCTTAATCCGGTTGGTTTTGGTCCATCATTAAATACATGACCCAGGTGCGCATCGCAATCCGCGCAGCGTATTTCTATTCTAACCATAAAGAATGAGCGATCTTTATACTCTGTAATAGCGTCTTTATCGATGGGTTGATAAAAACTTGGCCAGCCTGTGCCTGATTCAAACTTAGAGCTGGTTGTAAAAAGCTCATTGCCGCAACACACACAATTAAACACGCCTGATCTATGCTCTTCTAGATGCGGGCCTGTGAAAGCGCGCTCGGTCCCGTGATCACGAGTAACCCTATATTGTTCTGAGGTAAGTTGTTCTCGCCACTCGGCTTTTGATTTTTCTATCTTAGGCATTATTCTAAATCACTTATATCGGTTCACAATATTTTTATAGGGTTTTACTGTTGATGTTAATTTAATCATTGGACATATTTTGGTGGTTTTATTATCTCTTATAGGTGAGTATTTCTATACTTAATAAATAAAATACGCCTAAGTAAGAATGTGTGTGATTCGTAAAATCAGTAGGCTTTTTCCTTTAGGAGCTGCATTCAAGCGTGTAATCTTGGCGAAAATGACACAAAACAAGACTTTAATATAATTATTGTTGTTTGATAAGATTTCCAGTAAATAATTAATATATATAAATATATAAACATTAAGACGTTTTAATGTGTAAATGTAACATATGTATAAATATTTGTTAACTTGACATTTATTTGTGTGAAATATAAGCGAGTAGATACGGATGGTTTTAGAGAACTAGAGCATGAAGCCACGATCCGTGAAAATTGGTTGCTTATGCTATGGCCCGATATAGCATATGAGCCCACAACTATGAGAGAGAAAATGGATAGCCCAATAAATACACCAGAAAGCCCTATTGAAGAATTTGATACAGTTTTAGAATACACAGCAGAAGTTGTTTCCGCGTATGTCGGTAATAACCCTGTTTCAACAACTGAGTTACCATCACTAATAGGCGAAGTATACGGTGCTTTAGTCAAAGCTAGAAGCATTGACGCATCAGGTTCATTTGAAAAGAGTAAACCTGCTGTTCCTGTCAAAAAGTCATTGAATGATGATTATCTGATTTGTCTTGAAGATGGTAAGCAATTTAAATCTTTGAAACGCCACCTTCGCAGTCATTATGATCTGTCACCAGAGCAGTATAGAGAAAAATGGGGGCTTCCTCATGATTATCCTATGGTTGCACCAAATTACGCAAAAGCACGTTCACAACTTGCTCGTAATATGGGTCTCGGCCGTAAGGCTGGTGAAAAGGTGAAGAGTAAATAATCTTAGTTTCTATGAATATCTATATTTGAAATGCGTTGTGAGGCTAACTCATAATGCGTTTCAATAAAGGCTATATGTGATGATTTACCATCACAGTTTATCTCCAGCTTAAATATCTTATGTGTTTAAAAGTCTTTCTTGAGTGTAAGAAGCGATTTGGCGATTGTAATCATATAAATATCTAAAGTTCTGAATTTTATAGCGCTGGTTTTCTAATTGCTGGTTTAAAGCAATGTTTTTCTTTGATATTTCTTGTGCGTACACTTTTTTAAACGCGGTATTTTTCAGCGCCTTCTGAGAATAATAGTCAGTAAATGTATAGGCGATATATTTTTTGTGAATGTAATTGCGTGCGTATTGTTGAAGTAAATTAGCAATATCCAAATCTTATTTTCCCATATTCATAGTAGTTGTTTATTATAAGCAACTAATAGTTGTATTGGTGGACTAAAAATTTACTTAAAATTGTATTTTAGTGATTAACCTCTTGGCATTAATGCGTTTATTCTAAAGCGTATTACTAATGGCAGGAGAAGTTTTCCCCGCGCCTATAAACAAAATTATAGTGAGAAATTATTCCTAATCTGGGGAGAAGGGTATGTTTGGTAACAGAATTTGTAATAATGAAAAACTGAAAAAGCCCAAAGACCAGGCGCTATTGCAAATGGCGATTGGAGCAAGTGGTAACAGAAAACAGAAACGAACTGCAGGTATAAGAGCCTTAAAAGATCAAAAGCAGCAGCTACTTGCGCAATTTGTTAATCAAATGGTTGCTGCAACTTTGGACTTGCCTCCTGAGATTTTACCCCAGTGCAGTAGAGGAAAAGCACAATCGGCTCGCGCTCGGCAAATTTCCATATACCTGATGCACACAACCTTATCTTTTTCATTTACTGAGATAGGCAAAGTTTATTCCAAAGACAGAACAACAATTGCACATGCTTGTCATGTGATTGAAGATCTTCGAGATGATGAGAGCTTTGACTCTAAGCTAACTCAGTTAGAGCGAATGATTGCAATTGTATTAAATCTCTCAGATGACCGTAAACTGGGTAATATGAAGCAATGACAAATGTGAAAAACTCAAAGGAGAATGAACGACACGTCTTAAGGTTGTTTAAACTCTTATCTAAAAGCAAAGAGACTGGTTTTGAATATCAAAGCGCTCAAACTAAATATGAGGTTAAAACAAATTCTAAAGCCTATACGTTTGCTAAAGCATTGGTAAATGAGCAAGCTAAGCAGGGATATCTGATTTTTAGCAACGGCAGAATATTGTTAACTAAGCTAGGCGCTGAAAAACTCAAAATTATTTTAAATCCAGATTTAGCACGCTCTTCTGAAGTTGTTAAATCGCATATGAAAGTGAATGGCATAAGTCACGCTGTATCACTTAATACCTCGGAGTCTCCCCTATACAGGCTTTATTGCAGGAAGGGGAAAGATGGTTTGGCATTTATCTCACATGATGAATTTCAAGCTGGAGAGCGCTTGCGAGGAGATTTTGAAAGGGGTCAGCTACAGCCAAAAATTTCTGCAAGCTTAAATGCTGGATTAGGCAGTAGTGGTCGTTCAGTTGCTGTTGATATTTCTGATTTTGCAATTGATGCACGTGAGCGTGTAAGAAAGGCATTGGATTCTTTGGGGCCAGAACTTTCTAGTGTGACTTTGGACATTTGTTGTTTTTTGAAGGGCCTTGAGCTTGTTGAACGCGAACGCAAGTGGCCGCCAAGATCTGCTAAGCTTATGCTGAAAACCGGATTGTCAGCTTTAGCGCGCCATTATGGGATGGGGCGCACGAATACAGAAACGCGTAATCAGCAATATTTTTGGGGAACTTCAAATTATAGGCCAAATATAGTCTAGGATTATCAATCTTGCTGTAAGGCAAGTTTTGCGTCTGCTTTAATACGTGCGACAAGTGAACTTAATCCGTTTGAACGCTGAGGTGTAATGTGTTCTGATAAATTTATCTTATCATATATTTGACGCTCATCGCATTTTAGAATTTCTGAAGCATGTTTTCCAGAAAAGATGGCAAATGCAATTGCAACAAGCCCACTGACAATATGCGCATCTGACGCGCCAACAAAGTGAAGTACTGGATCTGCGCCATTCGTTTTAGATGAAGTTACCCAAACTTGGCTCACGCAACCCTGAACCTTGTTTGCAGCAGTTTGTTGGTCTTCTGGCATAGTTTCAAGTAAGCCACCAAGCTCAATTAGATATTTATATCGGTCATCCCAATCATCGAGGAACTCAAAATTCTCGATGATCTCATCGATATCCATAAAACAACAATCCAAATTAGAAAACTTATCTGGTTGCTATAAGGCTAATGTTGCAAAAATGAAATGATTTTATTGTGCTAAAGAAACATTGATTGCAGAAACTGTGCTTTGAGTGGGTTTTAGGTCTCCCTTAAGCAGCTCATTAAGTGTTGATTGAGCAATACCATGAGCGCTTGTAATAATTGCATTGCCAGTAATGCATGCTTCTTCATTACGATGACAAAAATAGCTTATGTCCTGAATTACAGAATTTACAGCGCTGAATGTATCAAAAGTGGAAACAGATGGCGTTTGCATCGATGGGGCATCAATAACAGATATTGCATCTGTATTATCCTTTTCCACGGTCGGAAACAACATAAAGCTAATTCCCAATGCTATGATTAAACGCAACATAATTTTCTACCTACACTAAGTTCTAAAAGCAAACTAACATACACCCACTAATTTACCGCTTATTCCAAAATGATAATTTAGTTCAAATTTTATCTATTTATTTAAGTGAGTGTTTTGGAAAGGACTTGTTTACCATAAGGGTAAAAAGGGCAGTTAAAACGTGTGATTTTGAGCAAATTAGAACTGCAAAGTTCAAATTTTAGGATTCCATTAAATACGTTGTGTAACCAATAATCTTAAGTTTTACGCGTAGGAATAGTTTTGAGTAACGCAAATAAGACATCTTTGGAAACCGTTTTTGAACATCAAATTGGTGCGACACCTGTTGATGATTCAATCACGTTTGAAGACGATATCAAAAACAAAAGACAGTTTCTAAATGAAATTAGTCATGAGTTACGCGCACCACTAAATGCTATTATTGGATTTTCAGAGGTTCTAAATGGCGCTGCTGGTAATAAACTGCAGGAAGCCAAGCATGAAGAGTACATTACACTCATCCATAAAGCTGCAATGCATCTTGAAAATACATTGAAAGATAAGCTCGAATTCTCAAACCTGGAAACTGGCAAACGCAAACTCGTGTTAGAACAGTTTGACATAGCAGATGGTCTGAAAGACGTTCTTGAGATACTGGAACAGATGGCGGTGCGTTCAAGTGTCAATCTTAATATTCATGTCTCTCAAAGCGTATCCAGCATCAATGCAGATAAACATGCAATCAGCCAAATAGTCATGATCATTGTTGCGAACGCAATCACCGCGTCAGAACCTAATGATGATATTCATATTAAGATAAGTAAGTTTGCTGGCAAGATTTCGATATCTGTTTACGGGCAGAATTTTGATCTGCCGCAGAAAGTAATTGACCATATAAATGCCAGCAATAACGCTAAAAATTCAACTGAATATGGGGATGAACATGATGCGTTTATCTCGCATATGATCGCCCAGAACTTAGTTGATTTACATCAAGGTAACTTGCAGATCCTTTCTACAAAAGGTGAGGGTACTCGGGTCACAATAAAATTGCCGCTTGGATTAAGTTTAGAAACGCAAAAACCCTTTAATCCAGTGCATGACCTAATCAATTTGAATGACAATAGAAAAGACGATGTAGCGAACTCAATGTCACTTGAGGGCAATATATTGACGCGCAGAACAGGATAAAAATGATGAAAGTTCTTTCAATAGTATATGGCACAATTGCAAATACATTTGCACGGTACCCATCTGCATCTTCAGGCTCTGTTGTGTTTACGCTTGCATTTTCACTCATTGCTGGCAACGCACTCTATGCGCAAAAGAGTGAGCATCCAGCACCTCTTTGGCAAACATATGAAAAGCAAGCGCGTAAGGCAGTTCATAAACCAAGCAGCTTAGCTGAGCATGCTAAAAGAGTTTCAAGGAGTGTTTTAACGCAGAGTGTTAGCTTGAATAATATTCCTGTTCCAACAGCGCGACCTACTCGAAATACGACTGAAAAAACCAATTCATCCCTTGTACGAGACATCCAGTCTGAACTCTCATTACTTGGGTTCTATAATGGTAAAGTAGATGGTATTTTTGGGGCTGGCACAGAAAGCGCTATAGCAAGGTTTCAGAAAAATGCGGGTATTTTGCCAAACGGCGAAGCCAATTATACATTGCTCACAAATTTAAAATCAGCAACTGCGCTTATCAAGCAGCAGAACTTTGCAAAAAAGTCTGAAAGACAAGTCGCACAAAAACAACCACGACTAATTGTTTTTGATACAGCGCTGGTAAGTAAAATTCAAAATGGTTTAAAAGATCAATTTGGTGAAACGGATATCGTCGTTGATGGCGTGATGGGTTCGCAAACGCGGACAGCTTTAAGAAATTTTCAAAAACGCTTTAAACTTGAAATCACAGGTGAACCAGACGATGCAACGATTGATAAGCTTATTGCATTTGGCATTTTGAAAACGATTTAACATCTAACCGGAGAGATATTTTGCGCCTCACTACTGCAATCTGGTTCGCTATTTTTATGCGAAAAGAAACTGCAAGAGGTGCTTTTGTAACAGTTGTTAAACAAGGTGCCCAGCAGGCAGGTGCAGCCTTTGTTATTCATAATCATCTAAATGGTATGTTCGATTTATATGGTCCTGCACCGCAGGTTTTTTTTGATGATACAACTGAAGTTGACCGCGCATTTGAACAAGTTTTTTTGCAAGTTGATCAGCAAGAGATTGATCAATATATGACCAAACAATTCACCTTTGACCCAGATTTATGGCTCATTGAAACAGAGTCTGGTTCTGGTGAAATCACACTAGATTTGGTCAATCAGTAACTAAGACGCAGACGAGTATTTTCTACTATCATCATAACCTGTGTTATTTTCAGCATTTGGTGATGTTTTGACACTGCGTCTGCGTTCTGCAACCAATTTAGCAAAATGTGATTTGTCGACAGAACTATGTTCGCGGGGTGTATTTACACTGAAACGTGCACCCATAGGAATAAACTGCTGCTGACACTCCATAACGTCTAACTTTTTAAACATATCAACAACCTGAGCAAACACGTCTTTGTTCCGACCAAGAATCGGACTTGTCATCAGCAGCAAGCGAACACTGATAATTGGGTCTATATCAAGCGCTCTATATAGAGATGCAAGTTTACCAATATCATCAGAGCCTATAAATTCTGAAATTACATTGAAAGAAAGCCCCGTTTTTTGAGCAAGGCTATTTTTAAAATCATGCGTGCGTGAGTTTCTTAGCTTTTCTAAAAGGTCTCTTTCAAAACTTTCAAGACCTATTGTGGTGTTTGCAGGTTGCTTTGAATGCTCAAGGCGACCGCCCTTATTTGCTAAAGATATAAGTTCAGAAGACAAATCAACATTCTTATTTTCATCAAGCTTAACGGTAGAATTTATATTAGAGCTTACAGCGATATTTTGTTTCTCCACATCACCAGGCTTCTTTAATTCATCTAGATGTTTAGCAAGTGGCTCTGAAATATTATCTCGCCGTTTAATAACGTCCGCATATGTATGTGGCCTGTTTGACGCGATTGCAATCATATCAGAATTGTTCAGCACAGGCGAAAATAATAGAAATGGAGAAGCTATATGTAAGCTTTCCATTGCGAAATACATAGCAACTGGGCGTGGTGTATATGACGAACTTGCTAAAATACTCGAGATTGCGTCAAGGTCTTCAGGCGAAGTCTTGGGTACAAGTGAATAAAATAAATCGCGAAAAATATTTATTTCTACTTGGTTGGGTCGATCTTTTGTTGAGAATGCTCGCGCAAACTCCAGAAGCGTAGACTTCTGATTTTTAGGTTTAAAACTTCTCTTTTTTTTAGTTGGAGTATTCATTCCTGCAAACTTCAAACCATTTTGGGCCATATCTAACGAATCGTTATGATAATATCTTTAGAGGATTTGCATTTACAAGCTGTTAACCATGTTGATGTTGAATTGCCAAAGGAAAAATATTGATTCACCAGTTTGGCTCTAAATGTCAACAATGGGGGTTACAATGCATGAAGTATTGAAATTTCCGCTGCAATCTGTACCGCGTTCAACGGACCAAAAAAATAAAAAATACGGCAGTGCTGAAATACTCTTTTTCACAGGCATTAGGTATGAGCGTCATATTGATGAAGATATAACCTCAGGTGAAAAACAAAAAGAGATTGCAGAGAAGCTATAATACGTTACTTAGCTTAACGCGTTGCATAAGGTTCGCATGTAACCTTATCAAGAAATGCGTTAACAGCCTCAAGCTTGCTATCATCTGTAATTAACGCGCGTAACAAAAAGAAACCGTTATTAGCAGGCACCTCAACCAAAATGGATGTTTCCAATTCTTCAGGTTTTGACTGGCGCAAATCAGCCCTCTGAATCGAGTTTACTAGGAGCAATTCAAGTTTGTTAGCGATGGCTGTACGGTCATTGAAGCTATAGATCACATTGCCAGTACTGCTAAAAACAGATGCAGACCAAAAGCTGTCTATCTTTTCCGCCGAGATTTGTAAGCCTGCTTGTGATAAATCATATCTACACAATGCAAGTTTGAAAAAGGGATCTTTTTCACTGAGCTTAATCTGACCGGTTTCTCCAATGAGAACAACATTGTTGACTGTACCATTTTTTGAAATGATACGTGCGGCGTCTTTACTACTGACATATGGGATCAACATAATGATCACAATATGCACAATGCCTGCAAGTAATAAGCTGCATATGCCAATATAGAGTGCGCGCAATTTCATTACTCACACGTCCCCAATTTAATCGCTGGCATATTGGGTTCAATAACACCGATATCACTGATAATTGGCGTGTCATACAATCTCAAAATAAGTTTATATGGTCCTTCGCCACTCAATGGCATCCAATTACCTGCTTGAGGAAAATTATCAAGCGTAATTTTAAAAGACGAATTAGGAAACCTCAGAAGTGCGCCTGAAAAGATACCAGATTTTTTATCATTCTCATGCCTAAGCTCTTGTCCAGAAAGATCATATGCAACAAGTGTCCATAGTCTGCTAAGTGGTGTGTCACCGCTAACCGTATAGCTACAATTTCTTCTTAGCTCATTACCGTCATTATCGTTTGTTGCGGTAAAGGTTAACCCTTCTGCTGCACCTAGAGGTATTTTGCCACTTACAGCGATTACGGACTTTGTGTATGGATCAACCTTCTTGCCTCCCACAAAAGGCAATGCTGACCATGGACCTACCTGAACAATATTAGCACCATAGTTATTATCAAGAACATATTTGGCGCTCCACCCTGCCAATGAAAGCCCTGCAAGAACGGTAATGGGTATATAAAGGAGTTTCATTATGAATTATTGAAGTACGTTTTTGGGTTTGAAATTGTGGTCTAGGAAATCTAATTTTCAGTTAATGAGCAGTGTTGTTTACGCTGCCAATACCTGCAACTTTATCCTTACGTTTTAATGGTTTTGCATTACGCAGCAAAGTTTCAAGATTGCGTAATGCTGATTCAGACCTTTGTGATAATAATTTGGGGCGTGCAACAGGCGCAGCTTCCGTTTCATCAAGCGTTGCTTGCTGACTAGCTGCATCGTCAGATTTGCCAGGCAATGGATTTTTAATAAATGGTATGGGTCTCAGTTCAATATTCTGATGTGCATATGACATAAATTTTTGCCACGTCATGGCAGGTAATCTACCACCTGTTAGTCTTTTTGTCGGCTCATAATTATCATTACCAAACCAAACGGCCGCCACGTAATTGCCTGTATACCCAACAAACCATGCATCGCGATAGGCTTGTGTTGTTCCTGTTTTTCCTGCAGCTCTGATGCCATTAAGTGCAGCGCGCCTTGCAGTTCCCCATTCAGGTATTTGAGCCATCATTGTATTCATGACTTTCACAGTAGACTCTTTCAAAATCTGAGGTGGCTTCTCACGGTCTTTGCGCAGGTCATATAAAATATCACCTGACGTATTGAGAATTTGACTTACCCCATAGCGATCCATTCGTTCGCCGCCCTTCATAAAGGTGCCGTAACCATTCGCCATTTCAAGAACCGTTAAACCATTAGAGCCAAGTACCATTGGAGGGTTCACAACCAGTTCTGATTTTACACCCATGCTTCGCACGGTTTCTACCAAACGATCACCGCCGAGTTGGTCCAAACCATCTCTACCTAGATATAGTTTTACTGGAACAGTGTTGATAGATTTTACAAGTGCTGTTGTGAGATCTGTTCTTCCCCGAAAACCACCACTGTAATTACGAGGGCACCAATTTCTACCAAATCGCGATAAACAAACACTTCCATCTGTAACGCGTGTGTCTTCCGTGTAGCCAAAATTTTCTACGGCAGATGCATAGACAAATGGTTTAAATGATGAGCCTGGTTGGCGCTTAGAAGAAGACGCACGATTAAACTGGCTTTTGCCGTAATCTCGCCCACCAACCATGGCGCGTACGGCACCTTCATGATCTATCACAACCATTGCGGCATCACGGACACCGTATTGGTCACCAAATTGTCTTAGGTGAGATTCAATGGATTCTTCAGCTGCTTTTTGAAGGTCCAGATCAACAGTAGTTTTCACCACTAAACTTTTAGTATTGAAGCGTGCCGCTATGTTGCGGGTTTCTTCATATGCCCAATCCATAAAATAATTTGGACCATTTAAATCATCCCGCTCTACGACATCTGCAGGTTCTTTTCGAGCACGAATAACCTGGCCTTCTGTCATAAACTCAGCCTGCACCATATTGGTTAAAACCTCATTGGCGCGTGCGCGCGCTGCTGGCAGGTTAATGTGAGGGGCATATTTGCCAGGCGCTTTATAAAGACCGGCTAACATAGCAGCCTCTGCTAAATTGATGTCTTGGATGTTTTTGTCAAAGTAATATTGCGCTGCTGCAGAGACCCCGAAGTTACCTCCACCCATGTAAGCGCGATCAATGTAAAGTTTCAGAATTTCTTTTTTATCAAGATTGAGTTCAAGCCATAATGAGAGAAAAGCTTCGTTTATTTTTCGCTCAATCGTGCGTTCATTGGTAAGGAATAAGTTTTTGGCTAACTGTTGGGTGATCGTACTACCGCCTTGTACAACAGAATTTGCACGAACATTTTCAGCCATTGCTCGGCTCAAACCGAAAAGGTCGATACCAAAATGCTCAAAGAACCGGCGGTCTTCAGTTGCAAGAAGCGCTTTAATATAATGATCAGGGAGGACATCAAGTTCTTGCTCTGCATTTTTGCGGATGCCACGACGACCGATCTCTTTGCCGTTGCGGTCTAGAAACAGAACTGAAAAGTCACCTTGGCTACGCCAATTTCTTTTTGTTTCATCAATAGCAGGCAGTGCAAGGGCAAGCATAAGAACAGCGCCAATAAGGCCAAATGTTATACATTCATCAAAAACCTCAATGACGACACGCTTTATGCCAGTAACTTTGAAACGTCTGAAGAAAACAGTACAAGCTTCCCAGCGTTCTGAGCCACTGGCGAAAAGATTGTACAGTGAAGAATCTATCCATGAATCCAAGCCAAGAAGCCAGTTCCAGCTTTTACCTTTTTTGGATTTTTGGTATGGATCTAACAAAATTTACAGTCCCTGTTTCTTAAGTCCTATATTACATATATCAGAACTATCCGGGTTTGAGAAAATAAAACCGGTAAATTTGGGGTGATTTTTAAAAAGCTGGTAAACACAGCAAACTTGCCTGATTAACGCATATATGGACATATTATGACGACACTACCTTTTTGGAAAACCAAAACCCTTGAAGAAATGAACACGCAGGAGTGGGAGTCTTTATGCGATGGTTGCGGCAAGTGTTGTCTTAATAAGTTAGAGGACTATGACACTGGTGAAATATACTGGACAAATATTGGATGCGAGCTGCTAAATTGCACCTCATGCAGATGTAAAGATTACGAAAACAGGTTTAAAAAAGTACCTGATTGCATTCAGTTAACACCTGAAATTGTACGAACATTGAAATGGCTCCCTCCAACATGTGCATATAGACTGGTCAGAGATGGCAAGGATTTATTTGATTGGCATCCCCTGATTTCAGGTCTTGAAAGTTCTGTTCATGATGCGGGAATAAGCATAACTGGACGGGCCGTAGAAGATGATGGCATTAAGCCAGAAGACTATGAAGATTATTTGGTTGAATGGCCTCGTGAAATTTATTTGAAAAAATAGGAAAATATTCCTTGACACCGTAACGGTCTTCGGGTAGGTTATTTGTACGGTCGGAGAAGTGCGAGTAAGAGATCAAGCGCTTTATTAAGCCTGTATTTCAGTTCAATTTTATGTTCGCTATTGCCGTGCTTGTATAATTAATCAAGCGTATTATGCAGCATAAAAAAAACATCAGAGAAAATTTGCAAAATTCATCAAGTCTATTGGGTGAGGTCAACACATTTGAAAAAATTGTTGTCCAGCTAAACTCTATTCTTCTTTCAAAGATTGACGCACTTGAGATCAATCAACAGACAACAGAACAATCATCAGAAAAACAGCTGAAAGAATTGACGGGGCTATTTAAACTACTTCAAGGAGTGGAGGAGATGCTCAAGCACATACAGGAGAAGAAAGATAAAAACCGTGACTCAGGAATTGATGCTGTGGAATTCCGCAGAAAGCTTGAGAAACAAATTGCGCAGCTTGTCGACGAAGAAGTTGAGGGAAAATTGTCTTAATCAACTCAATGATAATGAATTGGAATTCTTAAAATTCAGTTGGCCAATTTGGGCGCGCAATAAACAAAGGCCACCTATTTCTGATTGGAAAACTTGGCTCCTTTTAGGCGGGCGCGGAGCAGGAAAAACACGAACAGGCGCTGAATGGGTGAAGGGGATTGCGTTAGCTGACCCGCATTTTCCTGGCAATAGCGGTGGGCGAATCGCGCTCGTTGGTACAACATATGATGATGTTCGAGATGTCATGATTGAAGGGGAATCTGGACTACTTGCCGTTCATTCAAGAGCAGATAGACCAACTTGGATATCATCAAAACGCGAACTTGTATGGCGAAATGGGGTAGTCGGAAAATTATTCTCTTCTGCCGATCCAGAAGGCTTGAGAGGCAATCAATTCGGCGCCGCTTGGGCGGACGCGACGACAATATGGGGAGCATTATTAGCAGTTGCAGCATCCATTATGGGTCTGTTCGGAATTAACTTTGATGTAATGGCTCAAGCAGAAATTGCCAATACAATGGTTCAGTTAAGTGGCGTTGTTGGCGCGATTATTGCAATTTATGGCCGGCTTGGTGCAACCGAAGTGATCTCCTAAAAGGCATTATTTCTTGTTATCAAATATATTTGGCCTTTTTAAAATTCTGGAGCCAATTTTTAAACTCATTAATCGATTTATCAATTGGCATCAGGAAAAACATAAACGTATAAAACATAAGAAAAGCATTGGCTTTGACAAATTACAAAAAGCAATTCGCGCACGCCGTAATGCTGGTAATTCTATGCGTGACAATAGCAGCATGCCAACAGACAATTATGAACGAAAAGACTAGCGCTGATTGGTATTGTGATGCATTCCAACCAATTTTATGGTCGCGCGAAGATAGTACTCAAACGCAAGTGCAAATTATTGAACACAATGCCGTTTGGGATAGTCTTTGCAGGAATTGAATTTTATTGAACTGTACGTAATTATAGAGAGATAACCTGCTCGCAATTTATTCATTTTTGGTTCAGAAGAACCGTGCTATAAAATCCTCCATGATAATGCGTATATTATATTCTTTTTTGATTTCTATTACTTTTCTGGTTTCTCAACCGGCAATTGCTGACGCGTGTAGTGCCAAAGCTCGAGATATCGCTGGTAAAGAACCGAATGCCGTCTTGTTATCGGTAAGCACGGGAACTGGTGCAAATGGTGCTGCAGTTTGCGTTATAAAGCTCAAGATTAAATCATCTAACGGTCAGCCAGAACGTATTGTGACGCGCACGGTCAAAAAATAATTTTAGGGAGAGGGAAACTTGCGAATTCTAATTGTTGAGGATGAGCCAGAACTTAACCGTCAGCTTGAAGAGGCCTGTCTTGATGCCGGCTATGTTGTAGATAAAGCATTTGACGGTGAAGAGGGGCATTTTCTTGGAGATACGGAACCCTATGACGCCGTAATTCTCGATATTGGCTTGCCATCGATGGACGGCATTACAGTGCTTGAAAATTGGCGCAAAGCAGAAAAGAATATGCCGGTACTCATGCTCACCGCGCGCGACAGATGGAGCGACAAAGTTGCTGGCATTGACGCAGGTGCAGATGACTATTTAGCAAAGCCATTTCATATTGAAGAAGTGCTCGCGCGGCTGCGCGCACTTATCCGTCGTTCAGCTGGCCATGCATCCTCAGAACTTATTTGTGGTGATGTTGTTCTTGATACACGCACATCAAAAGTTACATATAAAGATAAACCTGTGAAACTTACGTCACATGAGCTGCGCCTTCTGTCCTATATGTTCCATCATGCTGGTGAAGTTATTTCGCGCACGGAACTTACAGAACATCTCTATGATCAAGATTTTGATAAAGACTCAAATACGATTGAGGTTTTTGTGGGTCGTTTGCGCAAGAAATTAAGTGCAGACATCATCGAAACTGTGCGTGGCTTGGGCTATCGATTGAATGAAAAATAGCACGGGATATTCACATTGAAGTTTTATCCCAATACGCTCACATCGAGACTTTTTCTCCTAACTTCTGTAACAGCCATTATTGGTGTTATCATTGTCGCTCTTGTTATTTCATCTGACTATAGACGAAATGCAGAAGCGCGATTGAATGATCTGCTTGTTGTTTCACTGTTCAACCTAATGGGCAGTTTTAATGTCGATGACGAGGGCCAACTTATGGGTTTGCCTGAGCTAGGTGATGCGCGTTATTCGAGGTTTGATTCAGGCTGGTATTGGTCTGTTGAAAAAGTAGATGAACCAGCTAGCAGAATTTCAAGTAAATCGCTTGCTGACCAACAAATCTCCATTCCTGAAGATATTCCCTTAGATCAAACTTTCCAAAGAACATTTGAGGCGTTCGATAATGCCAACCAAATGTTATTGGGCATGGAAGCTCAAGTTTTTTTAGGGGATAGCGATGACTTGTATAGTTTTCGCGTCACGGTAAATCGAAATTCTTTAAACGAAGAGATCAATAAGTTTAGTCAGCGTCTTGCGCTTATACTTTCTATCTTTGCATTTTCAATTGTAATTGCAACTTATGTGCTGGTTCGTTTAGGTCTACAACCCATTTCAAAGGCCACTGAAATGTTGGGTGAAATTAGATCTGGGAATGCTGAAAAAATTGAAGGTCAATATCCAGATGAAATTCAACCACTCATTACAGAAACAAATGCGCTGATTGAATCAAATGACAAAATAATTGAACGCGCCAGAACACAAGTAGGTAATCTGGCACATTCATTGAAAACACCGTTGGCTGTCATGCAAAATGAATTACAGTCGACAAAAGGGCAAAGCAAAAAACTGTTTTCGGAGCAAACAGAACTAATCCGTCAGCAAGTACAAGTCTATTTAGATCGAGCTAGAATTTCGGCACGTTCATCGACAGCAATTTCAAGAACTGTACTTCTTGATGTGCTTTTAAAACTTATTATGGTCGTTGAAAAGTTGAACCGCGACACCAATATTGAAACGAACTTCCCAGAAGATAAAGCATTAATATTTTTTGGAGAAGAACATGACCTTCAAGAAATATTTGGCAATCTTATCGAGAACGCTGCCAAATATTCTAAGTCAAAAGTTTTAATTTCTGCTGATAACTTAGGTTCAGAAATTATGATTTGTGTCGAAGATGATGGCGATGGAATGTCTGCAAAAGATATTGAGAAAGCCAAAAAGCGGGGTGGGCGAATAGATGAAGGAAAAACGGGGTGGGGCCTTGGACTATCCATTGTGCGCGATATTGTTGATGAATATTCCGGTAGCTTTGAATTAGGTCGATCCGATTTGGGCGGATTGAAAGCAACTGTCACATTGCCAGGAAAATCAGAATAATTCCATTATTTTACCCAAATTTAGACATTTTCCATAAGGATACTGAAATTATTATATTTATTGCGAGTTAGACTTATTATGCCATTGCCACTCAAATCATATTTGAAGTTTGTTTCGATATTACCTTTTGCATTTATCATAGGG
>CAZXZQ010000007.1:0-23162 GCA_964645215.1 uncultured Rhizobiaceae bacterium
AAAAGTCCATATTCCCAAGGCGACCCACGTGCCGCCATCGCCGACCGCGTTATCGCACGTAGCATGCGCAGAACAGGCCAGATGAGCGGAAAAGGTGGTCCAGTACGAAAATTAAAAGCGCTTGAGAAAAAGGCCTTTGATGACCTTAGCATGCCGCATGCCGCGACCTCAGATGAGTTAAAAACCCGCTATAAAGCGCTTGTGAAGCGGCATCACCCAGACTCAAATGGCGGCGACCGCAGCACAGAAAAACGCCTGCAAGAAATCATAAAATCATATAAAATTTTAAAACAGGGTGGATTCTGCTCTTAAAATTAGGGCATGTGACACGCGACCCTCTTTACAAGTGCGTAAAAGGGTTTATCAAATTAGTTTTTCACCCATAAATCATCACCGGAGGTACGGGAATGTCAAAGGGTTTGCCGGACACAACGGTGTCTGCTCGTGACGTATTTAATATAGACCTAGACTGGGAAGTCCCAGCCTTTAAAGAACGCACAGAACATGTGCCAGAGTTTGACGAAGACTATCAGTTCGACGCGCCTACAACGCGCGCCATTCTGGCAGGCTTTGCGCATAACCGACGCGTGATGGTTTCCGGCTATCACGGTACGGGTAAATCCACCCATATTGAACAAGTTGCTGCACGTCTAAACTGGCCTTGTGTGCGTATTAACCTTGATAGTCATGTGAGCCGCCTTGATCTAATTGGCAAGGACGCGATTGTTGTCAAAGATGGCAAACAAGTAACTGAGTTCCGCGATGGTATTTTGCCTTGGGCATACCAAAACAATATTGCACTCGTATTTGATGAATATGATGCAGGCCGCCCGGACGTGATGTTCGTGATTCAGCGCGTCTTGGAATCATCTGGTCGTCTTACACTTCTTGACCAAAGCCGCGTGATCACACCGCATCCATCATTCCGTTTGTTTGCAACAGCCAATACTGTTGGCCTTGGTGATACAACCGGCTTGTATCATGGTACACAACAAATCAACCAAGCGCAGATGGACCGTTGGTCGCTTATCACGACGCTTAACTATCTGCCACATGATGATGAAGTTGGTATCATTGCAGCGAAAGTAAAATCATTTGATTCACCAGAAGGCCGAGAAACCGTTTCTAAAATGGTTCGTATCGCGGACATGACTCGTGCGTCCTTCGTCAATGGAGACATCTCAACCGTAATGAGCCCACGCACTGTGATTAACTGGGCGGAAAACCAAGAGATATTTGGCGATCTTGCAATTGCTTTCAAACTCACCTTCCTTAACAAGTGTGACGAACTTGAACGTGCAACGATATCTGAATTCTACCAACGCGCTTTCGGTGAAGAGATTTCCGACGACGTTGAAAAGCTTGCAATGGCGTAGCATGAACAGAGCGATGCATGGCAACTTCCGGTGACAATTCAAAACGCAGCAATGGCAAACAAGCTGCCAATGAGCCAATCAAACAGGCTCTGGCGAATTGCGTGCGTTCAATTGCGCAGAATAACGAACTGGAAGTAACCTTTTCTGGCGACAAGCCTGGCATGGCCGGCAATCAAGTTCGCTTGCCCGAGCTTGGTAAAAAAATATCAAAAAGACAGTTAGCCGTTACGCGCGGCATTGGCGACGCGATGGCACTACGCCAGTCCTGCCACAACGCGAAAACCCATGCACGTTATGCGCCGGATGGCGATAATGCCCGCGCTATTTTTGATGCGGTTGAGCAGGCTCGCGTGGAAGCGCTTGGCGCAAGCCGCATGGAAGGCGTAGCGCATAATCTTGCGCACATGTTGGACGACAAATATTCCAAGCAAAAATATTCAGGCGCAAATGAGCGCAGCGACGCACCGTTGGAAGAAGCTGTTGCTATGGTTGTGCGCGAGCGCCTTACCGGGCAAACGCCTCCACCAAGTGCAGATCAGTTTGTTAATCTGTGGCGCGACTGGATCGAAGAAAAAGCTGGCGAAAAACTCGATGCGCTGGGCGATGATTTAGACAATCAAGCAGGCTTTGCAGAAGCCATCCGTGATCTTTTGGTTGCCTTTGATATGGGCGATGAATTGGGTGATCAGGAACCTGAGCAGGATGATGATCAGGATTCTGAAGATGACGCCAATGATGAAGAGCAAGAAGGCCAGCGCGATAACGAAGAATCTTCCGGCGAAGATCAGGGCGAACCAGATGAAATGGAATCTGATGCTGATGAAGAGCAACAGGGTCAGATGGAAGCGACTGAAGCAGAATCTGGTGATGATTTTGATGATAATGAGCAAGACGAAGAAACACCCGGTGAGACACAGCGTCCAGACCTTCCCTTCTCTGAATTACCGCCAGACTCAGACTATCTAGTTTACACGACCAAACACGATGAAGAAGTTGAAGCAGAAGAGCTTTGCGAAGCAGCAGAACTTGAACGCCTAAGAGCTTTTCTGGATAAGCAACTCGCGCACCTTCAAGGTGTGGTGGGGAGACTTGCAAACCGCCTGCAACGTCGCCTCATGGCACAGCAGAACCGAGGCTGGGATTTTGACCTTGAAGAAGGTTATCTTGATACGGCTCGCCTCACCCGCATTATTACGGACCCGATGACGCCGCTTTCCTTTAAAATGGAGCAAGACACAGTTTTCCGTGACACGGTTGTAACACTTCTGCTTGATAATTCTGGCTCGATGCGTGGTCGTCCTATTACGGTTGCAGCGACGTGTGCTGACATTCTGGCACGCACTCTGGAACGATGCGGCGTTAAAGTTGAAATCCTTGGTTTCACGACGAAGGCATGGAAAGGCGGACAAGCACGTGAGCAATGGCTCAAGGCTGAAAAACCGCCAAGCCCGGGCCGTCTCAATGATTTGCGTCACATCATCTATAAATCCGCCGATGCGCCTTGGCGCCGTGCGCGAAATAATCTTGGGCTTATGATGCGTGAAGGCCTACTCAAAGAAAACATCGATGGGGAAGCATTGCTCTGGGCGCATCAGCGCCTTATGGGGCGCACAGAACAACGCCGCATTCTGATGATGATTTCAGATGGTGCTCCGGTTGATGATTCAACGCTATCGGTTAATCCCGGAAACTATCTAGAACGCCATTTGCG
This sequence comes from uncultured Rhizobiaceae bacterium, assembly GCA_964645215.1. Lineage (GTDB taxonomy): Bacteria > Pseudomonadota > Alphaproteobacteria > Rhizobiales > Rhizobiaceae > JAALLB01. The sequence goes on from CAZXZQ010000007.1 coordinate 3,088, forward strand.
CCATGTCATCGAAGACATTGAAACCCATTCGCCAATTGAATTGCTCGCGATTGGTATCGGCCATGATGTCACGCGATATTATAAAAGAGCGGTAACCATTGTGGACGCGGAAGAGCTTGCAGGTGCTATAACAGAACAGCTTGCAGACCTGTTTGAGGAAAACCCTGAAATTAACGCACGTCCGCAACGTAAAAAGCCAATGAAAAAGGCAAGCTAGTAGGAGAAAAATATGAACGTGCAAATTATATCTAGATTAATTCTTGCACTCTTATTTATCGCTTCACCCTTACCAGCTTTTGCAAAAGATATTTCAATCACCGCCGAGCCCATTGATATTTTTCAAATGAGTGCGCCTGAGCGTATAAAATTTGGCCAGCTTGAATTTATCGGCGGGCTGGAACTCAAGAGCAATAATGATAATTTTGGCGGACTATCAGGCTTACGCATTGTAAAAAAAACACTTTATGCCGTGACCGATAAGGGGCATTTTTTAACCGCAAAAATCAAACGAACTGTAGGAAAAATTAGCGTCCTCGAGAACGCCACGCTTTCGCGATTGCGAGACCGTGATGGCAAGCGAATTAAGGGCAAAAAACAAGCGGATGCTGAAGCGCTGGAAATATCTGGAAGTCAATTCCTCGTGGGCTTTGAGCGCACGCACAGAGTAGAAGCGTTTAATTTAAAAGGCGACAAACTCGTTGCGGATGAACGCGCTAAGGCGATCAGTTTGAAGCAGTTTGATCTACCAAACAATAAGGGACCTGAGGCAATTGCCCGCGTCCCAAATTCAAACAAGCTTTTGGTATTTGCGGAATACGCTCCAACGGATGAAAACCTGCATCAAGCCTTCATCATTGAGGGAGACGCGATTACGCCTTTTTCTGTGACCCTCACACCAGGCTATTCTTTAACGGATGCAGCCTTTTTACCAGATGGACAGCTCTTAATACTGGAGCGGTTTTATACACCAATCACAGGTTCAGCCATGCGTATGAGAACATTTGATATTACCAAGCTTGAAGGTGGGAACACGCTTGATGGCGAGATCATCATGGAGGCGACGAGCGAAATGCAAATCGACAATATGGAAGGCCTCACCATTACTCAGAATGAAAATGGCGATACGATACTAACATTAATTTCGGACGACAATTTCGCCCGAAACCAACGCACATTATTGCTTGAGTTTAAGCTATTGAATTAAGCAGCTTTAGGTTGTGTAAGCTTCAAGAACCCGCCATATGGCAGAAGCGCTACAAACCCAACACAGATTTTGACGATCAGATCACCAAATGCAAGTGATAGCCAAAGCGGCATTGCAATACCGAATATACCTGCCGGGAAACCAAGCGACCCATCTTCAAGGCTAAATGCTGTATCAAGGCCAACGAAGACTGGTGCAAAAGCAAGGCCAAAAAACATAAACGTATCAACAATTGAACCAAGCACGGTTGAGATAAATGGCGGCACCCACCACTGAGATCCGCGCAAGCGGTCAAATATGTTTACATCCAGAAGCTGGGCTACAAGAAACGCACTACCAGAGGCAATCGCGATACGTGGTGTTGCAAAGTAAATGGACAAAACCACAGCAATGATAAAGCCAATTATGACAACTTTACGCGCAGCTGCACTTCCTAAATGCCTGTTAGTCAGGTCATTTACCAGAAATGCGATTGGATAAGTAAGAGCACCCCATGTAAGAACGTCCTGCAATCCAAAATACTGGACCTGCGTTTGTACAAGGATGTTGGAGGCGACAACAATCACCACCATTGCTAAAATATAAGGAAATAGACGAGAAATGTTCTGCATTTTTTTACCCTGGGTGATGCCACCAGCTAGAGGAATATAAAAAGGCGAGCAAAATACCCGCCTCAGTGAAATTATTTAAATGTGATAATTAAGCAGCAGCTTCAGCTTGAGCCTTAGCAACTTGCTTTTTGATCAGCTTCGCTTTTGGTGAAAGCTCATCAGCTTTTGCTTTGGCAAGAAATGCATCAAGACCACCACGATGTTCAACCGTACGAAGTGCTTGAGCACAAATACGGAAGCGAACACGTTGGCTTAGTGCATCACTCATTAGAGTTACATCCACAAGGTTTGGCAAAAACTTGCGACGATTTTTATTGTTAGCGTGGCTGACATTATTGCCGCTCATCACGCCTTTACCTGTTAATTCACAACGTCTGGACATCGTTTTATCCTGCTAAAAATTCATGTTTACCTGAAAACAAACCTAAGACGTTTTGCAAAAGCAAAATTAAGATCGTCCCGCTGTTTCAGGAAAGTTGTGTGGGTAATAAAGTTAGATGAGCAAAAGGTCAAGCAAAACCTTATCCAGCGACCCATTAATTGCCATATTCAGCGCATATTCAGCTAAGAGCATTAATATGCTATATATTACTGGTAAGGAATTTTTAAAAATGAAGCGTATGCCTTTTCGCAAAGCACTCACAATAACGCTGTTAACAAGCGCTGTCATAAGCACACCTGTGTTGGCAGACGCTTTTAAGCATGAAACAAAATTTTCAGTGCGTTTTGGAGGCGTTGAGATTGCTCAGGCTCAATTTAACATCAATTTTGATGATAAATCTTACGCAGTAAAAGGCGCTGGCAAAACAAGCGGGCTTGTAGACTGGCTTGCGCCTGGCAAAGGTGAATTTAAAAGCGCTGGCGCAATGATAAAGAACCAGCTTAAGCCGAAAATTCATACAGCCCTTGTGCATGAAAAGAAAAAAGGGCCCGAAACACTCAAGCTTGCTTTCGCAAATAACGCTGTTTCTGACATTCAATTTAAAACGAATAAACCTCGTAAGGCGCGTAAAGCTCCTAAATATATTCCAGTACAAGCAAAACACATGGCAGCAGTGCTTGACCCTGCCAGCGCACTTGTCGTTCCTATGAATGGTGCGGATGCGAGCGACGGACGAAAAGTTTGCAATCAGCAATTTCCAATTTTCGATGGTGAAACACGGTATAATATCAAACTTCGTTATAAATCCACGAAACCAGTAAAAACCGATGGCTATACTGGTCACGCCTATGTATGTCAGATGCGCTACGTGCCGGTAGCAGGTCATAAAAAAGATCATCGTAACGTCAAAGAAATGGCTGCCAACAAGAATATGGAAATCTGGCTGGCGCCCATGAATGGCGTAAGTGTTTTCAGCCCGATCCAGATTGTGGTCGGCACGAAATATGGACGCTTTAGTGCCATCCCAAAATACTTTGGTGGGACGAATTAGCACTAGCCGCAAGCACCGCAATCAGGTTAGGTTCAAGACTCATTAATTTGATGAAACTCTAACCCCTACCCGCTTAATGCCATCTCACAATTCAAAAGCCGCAGGCTATAATGTCACCGCCGTCTTGGGGCCCACCAATACAGGCAAAACCCATATGGCGATTGAGCGTATGGTGGCACATAAGTCTGGCTTAATCGGCCTTCCATTGCGCCTACTCGCGCGAGAAGTATATGGCAGAATTTGTGATAAAGTTGGCGTTGCAAATGTTTCACTCGTAACCGGAGAGGAACGCATCACACCCAAAACAGCGACCTATCATGTCTGCACTGTGGAAGCGATGCCGGAAAGCACAAATGTCGAGTTTGTAGCAATTGACGAAATTCAATTGGCCACAGATCTTGAACGTGGGCATTTCTTTACTGACAGAATATTAAACCTGCGCGGCAAGCATGAAACCATGCTGCTTGGTGCAGATACGATGACACACGTGCTGCGCGACCTCTTGCCCGGGATCAACATCATCACTCGCCCCCGCATGTCCGTTCTTCAATATTCAGGCTCAAAGAAAATCACTCGCATGCCAACGCGTTCTGCAATCGTGGCGTTTTCTGCAGATGAAGTATATGCAATTGCAGAACTTGTTCGGCGCGAGCGCGGTGGCGCTGCCGTTGTTACCGGTTCGCTTTCACCACGCACAAGAAACGCACAAGTTGCCCTTTATGAAAATGGTGATGTGGATTTTTTGATTGCAACCGATGCGATTGGCATGGGCCTTAATTTGGATGTAAGTCACGTTGCCTTTGCGCAAGACACAAAATTTGATGGTTTTCAGTTTAGAAAACTCACCGCAGCAGAGCTTGCGCAAGTTGCAGGCCGCGCTGGCCGCCATACAAAAGATGGTACGTTTGGCATTACCAGCCGCGTTACCCCTTTTGAAGATGAACTTATTGAAGCGCTAGAAACCCATGTATTTGCACCAGCAAAAATTTTGACATGGCGCAATCGAGACCTTGAATTTGCCTCTATCAATGCATTGCAAGCCTCACTGGACAAACCAGCACAACATCCACGCTTGATGAAAGCGCCACCAAATGCAGATATAATTGCCCTTGAACGCCTTTCTAAGGAAGATGAGATAAGTAAAACTGCAAATTCACATGAGATGGTGAAATTGCTTTGGGAAGTTGTAAAAACACCCGATTATCGTAAAATTTCTCCAGCCTCTCATGCCGAGCTTTTATCGCAAGTTTATACCGACATTGCCCGCGATGGGGTAATCAGTGAAACCTGGTTTGCAGATCAAGTGGCTGGCAATGACAATATAAAAGGCGAGATCGACGCATTATCAACACGTATTGCCAATATTAGAACATGCACGTATTTATCAAATAGAGAAAATTGGCTAGAAAATTCACTTGAATGGCGTGAAAAAACCCGCGATGTAGAGGATAGACTATCTGACGCCCTACATGAAACATTGACGAAACGCTTTATAGATCGCAGGACAAGCATCTTAATGAAGCGACTGAAAGAAAACAGAATGCTTGAAGCAGAAATTGGTGATGATAATTCAGTAACAGTTGAAGGCCATGCTGTGGGGCATTTAAAAGGCTTTAGGTTTATTGCTGATGGTGCAAGCGGCTCTAAGGATGCCAAAGCCCTCAACACAGCCGCAGTGAAAGCACTTTCCGCTGAAATCGAAAAACGTGCTGACCGTCTCTCAGCAAGTCCAAACAGCGATATCGTTCTAAGCAATGATGGTACATTACGCTGGTTGGGCGAACCTGTTGCTAAAATGGCAAAGGGTGACAGGCCGCTTAAGCCACGCATTATTATGTTAGCAGATGAGCAATTAACGGGGCCCTCACTCGATAAAAGCGTCGCACGCCTTGACCGCTGGGTAGCAAATCACGTCAACACATTGCTGAAGCCATTTTCTGACCTTGAGAACAATCAAGAGCTTACAGGCATCGCTCGTGGCCTTGCTTATCAACTGGTTGAAAACCTTGGCATTGTTGCCCGAAAAGACGTTGCAGAAGATCTAAAAAACCTAGACCAAGACACACGCGGTCTGTTGCGCAAAAATGGCGTTCGTTTTGGCGCATATCATGTATTTATTCCAATTCTATTGAAACCAGCACCTACGCAATTAATCTGCATCCTTTGGGCAATTGCAAATGACCAACTAGAAAGCAGTGGCTTAACCGAAATTCCAGATTTATCAGCAGCAGGGCGTACATCAGCGCCACTTAATGCTGATTATAACGCTGAATTCTATGGCCTGTCTGGCTTTAAGATTTTGGGCCAAAAAGCAGTTCGTGTAGACATTCTTGAACGCCTTTCTGATCTTATTCGCCCAACAACAAGTTGGCGCGATGGAAGCGACACACCAAAACCAGAAGGTGCTGTCGATGGCAGGTCTTTCTTTGTGACACCAGCTATGATGTCAATTTTGGGCGCAACCCATGAAGATATGATCGAAATCCTTAAAGGCCTTGGCTACAAACACGAAACCAAGCTTGAAGCTGAAATTAAACCTCAAGATGAAGTCACCGCCCAAAAAGTAGAAGAGCCTGCAACGGAACAGCCTTCTGAGGTCACAGAAAAAAGTGCAGACAGTGCAGCAGATGCTGAACCTGAAGAGCCTAAAACAATCCTTATCTGGCGTTATGGGGGCGCTGGAAACCGCAATACAAACCAAAACGCTAAACGGTCTAACAATAAGAAGTTTTCAAAGCCGAATAATAAAAACCAAAAAAATAAGCCTCGCAAAGACACTCAGGTCAAAAAAGAAAAGCCAATTGATCCGGATTCCCCGTTTGCCAAACTTGCAGCCCTAAAAGGCGAACTAAAAGGCTAGCGCCCAAATGATTCACATTAAGCCAAACTTGCTCTAGATGACAGAACCATCAACCGAAAAGCAACGGATTGATAAATGGATTTGGCACGCACGGTTTGTAAAAACACGCAGCCTTGCCCAAAAACTAATTACAGGTGGGAAAATACGTGTTAACAGCGAAAAAACAGTATCCGCAAGCAGACAATTAAAAATTGGCGACACACTTACACTTGCCATTCAAGATCAGATTAAAATCATTCGAGTAGATGGCATTTCAGAACGCCGTGGCCCCTTTAGTGAAGCACAATTACTCTATGAAGATTTAAGTCCAGTTGTTATAGCCAAAAAGCCTAAAGAACTGACAATGGATGAAATGTCCAGAATTGAAAGCTCAGGCAGACCAAGCAAGCAACAGCGCCGGAAAATTATGCAATTGAAACGTAATTCTACGAAATAAAGCATCTGTGAAAATTTTCTGCGCTTGGTGCATGAATTCTCATTAATTGTAACCTTGTGCGTTCTTATGAAAAGGGTTATCGGATGTGCAGAGAATATGATTTTTGCCTAAAGGGCTTCGGAGTTAAGAATGACATATATTGTCAATGATAATTGTATCAAATGTAAATACATGGATTGTGTAGAAGTTTGTCCTGTAGACTGTTTCTATGAAGGCGACAACATGCTTGTTATTCATCCTGAAGAATGCATTGACTGCGGTGTGTGCGAGCCTGAGTGCCCAGCAGAAGCAATTAAACCTGATACTGAACCTGGTCTTGATAAATGGCTGCAATTAAATGCTGAATATGCAGAAAAATGGCCCAACATCACACTAAAACGCGATGCACCATCAGATGCTGAAAAGCATGATGGCGAAGAAGGAAAATTTGAGAAGTATTTCTCACCTGAACCAGGCCAAGGTGACTAGGTCTTAGGCTCATAGGCGCTTTGGTTAGTGTCTATACTTCAAACTAAAAAAATTAACTATTATTAACCAATTACAGCGAGTTCCTTAACGCAAAGCGCGATTATGGTTGAAAATTAGCTATTTTTGTGGTAACAAAGATTAATAAGTCGTTGAAACCAATCACAATATAATCAGAAAGCAAGCTTTCATAGAAACAATAAGCTAAATCGGCATAAATTATTTATAAGCCGAATGGCGAATTTTGCTTCCATGAAAATTCTGCATGCCTGCTGATTTTAGTCGGTCAAACATTTGCAAATGTTGTGGATTTCAACCTTAAACAGGCAAATCGTACAGGGAGTACAACAATATGGCTGCTGCCAAAAAAACTGTTCAACGCCAAGGTTTTAAAACCAATGAATACATTGTCTACCCAGCGCATGGCGTAGGCCAAATTACTTCAATTGAAGAGCAAGAAGTTGCGGGCTACAAGCTAGAGCTTTTTGTTATTAATTTCATTCAAGACAAACTCACACTGCGCGTTCCAACGACTAAAGTGGAATCTGCCGGCATGCGTAAGCTTTCAGATGACGCAAAAATTGCGAAGTCTCTGAAAACAGTTCAAGGTCGTGCTCGCATCAAGCGCACCATGTGGAGCCGCCGCGCGCAGGAATATGAAGCGAAAATTAATTCAGGCGACCTTGTGTCTATTGCCGAAGTTGTTCGTGACCTTTTCCGCTCAGAAAACCAGCCAGAGCAATCATACTCCGAGCGTCAACTTTATGAAGCAGCACTTGACCGTATGGCACGTGAAATTTCTGCTGTGAAAAAGATTTCAACAACGGAAGCTGTTGCGGAAATCGAGAAAAACTTGGCGCTTAGCCCAAAGAGAAATCCAAAAGCCGAAGAAGGCGATCAGGAAGAAGCTGCATAAGCAGTTATACTACACGTATTTTTAAGGCCGCAATTTTTGCGGCCTTTTTTATGCTCTCACGAAACTTTTATGAATGCTCGACCGTTTCTTAGCGTATAGTGAAAGCTAGGAGAACATTACGTATGGCTGATCAGGAAAATGTTGGCAGAAACCTTGCAAGAGCTGCAAGTAGAGCACCTTACCTTGAAAGAGAAGAAGAGCATCAACTTGCGCTTAAATGGGCAAATGAACAAGACCAAGACGCACTTCACCAGCTAACCTCCGCACATATGCGTCTTGTAATCGCTGTTGCAGCTAAGTTCCGCCGTTACGGGCTTCCTATGTCTGATCTTGTTCAAGAAGGCCATGTAGGCTTGCTAGAATCGGCCATGCGCTTTGATCCTCATAGAGAAATTCGCTTCTCAACCTATGCCACATGGTGGATACGCGCTTCTATTCAAGATTATATCCTGCGCAATTGGTCTATTGTACGTGGTGGCACGAGTTCTGGCCAAAAGTCCCTATTCTTCAATCTTCGCCGCTTACGCGCACAAATCCTGACAAACGACAAATCAATTAACTCTCACGAGCTATATCAGGAGCTTTCAAAAGCAATTGGCGTTTCAGTAAAAGACGTTGAAGCTATGAATGCACGCATAGGCGGCTCGGATGTATCGCTCAATATGACCGTTGCCTCTGATGATGAATCAGGCGCTGAATTTCAAGACTTTCTTGAAGCAGACGCCCCGCAACCAGATCAACTTGTCAGCGAAAACATTGATATGGAACGCCGTAAGGAATGGATCAGTTCAGCGCTTAATATCCTCAATGAGCGTGAATTAAAAATTGTGAGCCGCAGAAAACTCGCAGACAAAAGCGCAACGCTTGAAGAACTTGGCGGTGAACTTGGAATTTCTAAGGAACGCGTTAGACAGCTTGAAAACCGGGCGCTGCAGAAGCTTAAAGTTGAACTCACAAACGAGAACCCGGAAATCTTAAATTTCGCCTTGTAATTTCTGATACGGATTAAGTTTATCTATCCGTAATAATTTTATAGCTGCCGCCAGGAATAAATGGGTTTGCTGCATCTAAACCATTTAACAAGCGAAATAGCTCTGCTGGTTTAGAAACACCGCGCATTTTAGCGACCACGGCACCTTCACCCTGACCAGCACTCGATTGAATAACTTTCATCCGTAACGGTTTTAAGTTGGCGATATCGGACGCAGATAAAAGCTTAAAGCTATTCGTGATGCTGCGTGAAACTGCATCAAGGTTTGTATTGGTCTGTGGTGCCGCAGTGATGAACCTGTAAACTTGGTCACCATTGCGCAAAATACGGACCTTAAAACGCCAGCCTTCACCCAATGCAACAGCACTGGCAGAGTCTAGCCCGCCAACTTTTTCTTCGCTAATGGTCTCATCAACCAAGCCTGTGATCCAACCGCTTTTTAGATAATCAGCAAGTGATGTTCTTGAACTAACAACTGCTGCATCAAAGCGCACTGCAATGTCCTGAGGACCAGAGATTAATACGGCTTTTGACTGATTATCAATTTTGAAGTTTTGAGGCGCACTAAAGCGAATGCCCAGCCCTGAATGCAAAAACTCTTGCCCACGGACAAACCCCTCATCCGCAGTATCGCCATAGAGTAGATTGTCTACACCTTGCAAATATCGCCCGCGCGCACGATCTCCGATATCAGGACCACCGAAAAATCTTGCTTGTCTTTTTGCTAAATCCACGCGTTGCGGTGTTGATGGGTGGCTAGATGATAAACTATCTGAAAAAACATCCTTATTCTTGCCAGATAAAAATGCTTGATATTGCTCCATTGTTTCTAAGAAACGCGCAGCTGCAAACGCATCATACCCTGCCCTGCCAACCATTCTAATGCCAATGGCATCAGCCTGTAATTCTTGCTTTTGAGAAAAATTTGCCAACCGTAATTTATTGGCAGCAAGTGCTACTTGGCCTGCGCGGCTTCCGTCTAGAACTTCTGCCACAACTTGCTCACCAATTTCAGCTGAGTTTAACTTATCTTGGCGGATGATCGCATGGTTAGACGAGACATGCGCCATCTCATGCGCAATCACGGCTGCAAGTTCAGATGAATCATTTGCAAGCGCCAAAAGACCGCGTGTTACATATAAAAACCCACCTGGTAAAGCGAAAGCATTAATCTTTGGCGAATCAAGCAATGTGATTTTAAAAACGCGTGAAGGGTCATCAGATTGAGCAACAAGCTTGCCCACAATAACGGCTATTAGACGCTCAGCTTGAGTATTTTCATAAACACCACCATATTTAGAAACAACAAGTGGATGCTCTTTTGCGCCAATCTTTTCCTGCGGATCATTGGGGCGAACCCAGCTTGATGTAAGGGCTGGCTCATCTTTGGTGCCGAGACTGGCATCAACACAAGCACTAAGGGCTAATGCAGAAAATCCAAGCGCACAAAATTGAGCAAAGCGTTTTCTCCGCCTGCTGCTCACAGGAGAGCTACGCATAGATTTGCCAATAATGTTCGATTGTTCTTGCAGTATCTGGGCCCAACTCAAAGTGTTTCGTTATGACACTATTTAACAAATGTTACGAAATTGTGCATTCAAATAATAACACTAAAAATTACAGATATTTGGTGGGAGGAATGGCATTTAAATGCCATTCCAGCAGATATTGGCTTTTAGCTTGGGCGGCCAATTGAGTGGTATTCAAAATCAGTAACTTCATCCAGCGGGTAAATATTGCGCAGATCAACCAAAACGGGTTTTGTAAGTAACGTTTTGGCGCGTTTAAGATCAAGCGCACGGAACTCATCCCATTCAGTGATGATAACCGCTGCGTCGCCACCTTCCATACAGTCATATGCATCTTTACAGAAGGTAATATTCTCCAACATATGCGCTGCTTCTTCCATGCCTTCCGGATCAAAAGCACGGATATTCGCGCCCTTCTCCTGCAAGCCTTTAATGATAACCAAGCTTGGGCTATCACGCATGTCATCTGTGTTAGGTTTAAATGTAAGACCGAGAATAGAAATTGTTTTACCGGAAACATCCCCACCGCAGGCTTTAACAATACGGTCGACCATAGCTTCTTTGCGCTTTGCGTTTACATCAATCACTGTATCAACAATGCTAATCGGCGAATTATAGTCATGCGCAGTTTTAGAAAGTGCCAATGTATCTTTAGGGAAACATGACCCGCCGTAACCTGGCCCTGCATGCAAAAACTTCGAGCCAATACGATTATCCAAACCAATGCCTTTTGCGACTTGCTGTACATTTGCACCTACCGCATCACACAGATCAGAAATCTCGTTGATGAATGAAATTTTAACAGCAAGAAATGCGTTTGCTGCATATTTTATAAGTTCCGAAGTACGGCGCTCAACACGCAACATTGGCGTTTCATTAAGGAAAAGTGGGCGGTAAAGTTCGTGCATAAAAGCAAAAGCACGGTCAGATTGTGCCCCAACAACAATACGGTCTGGACGTTTGAAATCTTCAATCGCAGCACCTTCGCGCAAAAATTCAGGGTTGGATGCCACATCAAAATCAGCGTCTGGGCGCACTTTTTTAATAATCGCTTCAACTTCATCACCCGTACCAACTGGCACAGTCGATTTAGTTACAATAACGGTATACCCATCAATATGCGTGCCAATTTCTTCAGCAGCAGCATACACATATGAAAGATCTGCATGTCCATCACCACGGCGCGCAGGCGTGCCAACAGCGATAAATACAATATCTGCTTCTTTTACAGGCGCTTCAATTTCTGTCGTAAAATCAAGACGGCCAGCTTCAACATTTTTACTTACGAGATTATCAAGGCCCGGCTCATAAATTGGCATAATGCCTTCATGCAACCGTTCAATTTTCGCTTTATCTTTATCAACACACGTTACGTGATGTCCAAAATCTGCAAAACATGCTCCTGAAACGAGGCCAACATAACCGGTACCAATCATGACTACGCGCATGGAATACTCCTAAATTCTTCTATCTGTTAAATTTGTTATCCGCATAAATAACTAAGGGAAATAATATTGTGAGATCAAACTCTCATAAGTAGTTATAGGAGAATATATAATGAAACATTTCTATATCCCGATAATTTAAACTATGAGTGCATCAATCAACTCAAAGGTAAGCAATTATCGTGCCAAGTTAATGACTAAGCCCTTAGCCTAGCTGGCGAGTAAATTATCATATTGCTCACGCAAGATATTTTTTTGCACCTTACCCATGGTGTTTCGAGGCAGTTCATCAACAATGACGAGCTCTTTTGGTTGTTTGAACTTTGCAATTTTATCCTTAATTGCATCAAGAATTTCAATTGCTGATAATTCATATCCATCTTTTGCAACCAAAACACCAACCACACCTTCGCCAAAATCTGAATGCGGCACACCAATTACCGCAGATTCTAATACGCCCTCTTGTTCATCCAATAAAAGCTCAAGTTCTTTAGGATAGATATTATAACCGCCAGAAATAATAAGGTCTTTTGATCGCCCTACAATTTGGATATAGCCATCCTCATCTTTTGTAGCCATATCACCAGTTATAAAGAACCCATCATCGCGAAATTCTTCTTTGGTCTTTTCAGGCATCTGCCAGTACCCAGAAAACACGTTTGGCCCTTTAACCTCTAATATACCCACATCACCATCTAAAACAGTTTTACCCGATTGGCCGTCGACAATCCGGATTTCCACATCAGGCAGAGGGAAGCCAACCGTCCCGGCACGCCTCTCTCCCTCATATGGATTAGATGTATTCATATTTGTTTCGGTCATGCCGTAACGTTCGAGGATCCGGTGACCTGTTCTCTCTTCAAATTCAATATGCGTCTCAGCTAGAAGTGGCGCACTGCCTGAAATAAACAAACGCATATGTTGCACTAACTTTTTATCAAAGCGCTTATCTCCTAGAAGTCGCGTATAAAATGTAGGCACACCCATCAGCGCGGTTGATTTCGGTAAGTTTTCAATCATCGCATCATTGTTAAATCCACCAAGGAAAACCAAAGACGCGCCCGCCATTAATGTTACATTTGTTGCTACAAAAAGCCCATGTGTATGAAAAATTGGCAAAGCATGCAGCAACACATCATCTGAAGTAAACTGCCAATATTTGACGAGTGTCTGCGCATTTGAAAGAAGATTATCATGCGAGAGCATTGCACCTTTTGAGCGTCCTGTTGTTCCGGACGTGTATAAAATTGCGCCCAGATCATCACCTGTTCGCACTACATTCTCAAACTCAGTTGAGGCCACTAATCCAAGATCAGAGATTGTGCCTGCAGACACATCATGATTTTGCCAAACCCCAAGCGTTTCTTGCCGGATACCAAGCTTCTCACTAAGTGGTGCCAGAGCGTCGCTATTAGCGATGTCACAAATGAAAAGCGATGGCGTAGCATTTTCCAAGAAATATTGAACTTCTGAAACCGTGTAGCCAGTGTTTAAAGGTAAAAAAACAGCACCTGCACGCATTGTTGCCAAATATAGCATCATCGCTTCAACAGATTTCGGTATTTGAACAGCAACCCGATCACCAGGTTTCACACCCAAATCCACTAAAACATTAGCGATGCGTGCAGATACATCAAACACATCTTGATAGGTGTAAAAACGATTACCACTCTCACTTGGTATTGTTGCAAACTTAGCCGAGCGATCAGCTCCACCCAACAATCCATCAAACAAAAAATTCGCCATTTTCACCGCCTATTCATGATGCCTTACACGTTATGCTTTAGGCTCAGGCCCCATTAATTAATCATAATTAGCTATTCTGCAAGGTGAATGATTAAGCTACCAGCTGGGCAATTTCAGAAGTCCCTGCAATTTAAGCAAATTGTATGCAGAAACCACCCGACAATCATAAAGCGACCTTTAAGTTGCCATTAACCGATATAAAGTAACGTAATTGTTATATCTCAGCATAGCTTTGGAATACGCCGAATGAGAATCCCAATCTACGTTAAATTAGTTTTATTTATCATAAGCTTAATTGGGTTTATGCCAAGTGTGAATGCTGGTGATAATTTAGCAGAATTGAAAGAGCGTTTTCGTAGACCGGGCGTAATTACTTTTCCTGATAACGCGCCGTACAGCCCCCAAATGGCAACATTGGGTAAAATGTTATTCTTTGACCCCCGCGTTTCAGGCGCACAAAACATGAGTTGTGCCTCATGTCATAACCCATCTTTTGGTTGGGAAACACCTGTTGAAAAAGCAATTGGCGCGATGAATATCAGCTTAGATCGTCATGCCCCAACAATTCTAAATCTTTCAGAAGCTTCACAATTATTCTGGGACGGTAGAGCTCAGTCATTAGAAGAGCAAGCCGCTGGCCCTATCACGCACCCAAAAGAGATGAATGCAAAATTTCCAGAGCTTATATCTCGCCTCAATAGCATTGAAGAATACAAATATTGGTTCAATCAGTTGTTTCCAACAAAGGGTGTAACAAAAAACAATATCCTCACAGCAATTGCCACATTTGAACGCACAGTCGAATCAGGCTGGGCCCCCTTTGATGATTGGGTGGATGGAAATGAAGACGCTATTTCTGCATCTGCAAAGCGTGGGTTTTCACTATTTACGGGCAAGGGACAATGTTCAAATTGCCACACAGGTTGGAATTTTACAGACCATTCAATGCATGACATTGGCCTAGAAACAAATGACTTAGGCGCAAGCATCATTACAAAAGACGCTAATTTAACATACGCATTTAAGACACCAGGATTACGCAATATCACATTACGCGCGCCTTATATGCATAATGGATCGCTCGCTAAAATTACTGACGTTATTCAACATTACAAAACGGGTGGGCTTGAACGTCCATCAAAGTCAGCCTTTTTACAAGAGGTCAATTTAGATGAGAAAGATGTTGCCGATCTTAAATCATTTTTAAGCACCCTCACAGAACCTAACCCAAATGTTGAGACGCCAGCACTTCCAGCCCGCTAGGAAATACGATGAAGTTACGCAACACCATTAGATATCGGTTATTAGAGCCAATCATTTTGCTGTTAGCTATAGCTGCAATATCGATTAGCCTTTTAGCGTATCATGCGTATGAGTCCAATATCCGCCAAAATGAAATCGGATCGCGGGCTATTCAATCAGCTAACTATGCGCAAGAAGTCACGCAAAGTGTTAGAGAACTTGATTTATTGGTGCAAGACACACTCGACATGGTTGTCATGAGAAGCTCAGATACACTTAGTTCGCAGTATGATACGTTTAATTCAGACCTTGATAAGAAACTAAGCCTACTTAAAAATAAGTCTAATGATGGCACTGTGCGCGAGGGCGTTATGTTGCTGGAAGCGGAGATTGAGAGCTGGCGACAAAGTGTCAAAATTTTACTTGGAATGGAACGTTCAAATAAAATTCCAACGCGATTTGCTTTTAATAAGCAAACTAAAATTATCAATGAAAAAGCTTCAGAAATAGCACATTCTACCGAGCAAGCAGTCCAAAACCATTCAACAACATCGCATGAAGAATTCAAGTTTGAGTTGTTAGTCGTTGCTGCAATTACAATGGGGATGCTTACCTTAATTACCTTACTGGTTTTACAGCGAACAAAATCATTAGGCTCATCAATGAGCACACTCTCTAAATCCATGAATGAGATTAAAGACGGTAATTTTAATATCGAAGTTAAAAATCAGGATCGAAAAGACGAAGTTGGTAAAATGGCTAGAAATCTATCAGAGTTTGCTGATGGACTTTCTGAATTAGATCTCGCAAAAAAATCTGCTGAAGGTGCTAAGCTTGCTGATCGGGCAAAGTCTGAATTCCTTGCAAATATGAGTCACGAGATTAGAACGCCTATGAACGGCGTAATGGGAATGGCGGAATTATTAGCAAGTACAGACTTAAATCCAAAGCAACGTATGTTCACTGACGTAATTGCAAATTCTAGCTCATCTTTACTGACTATCATAAATGATATTTTAGACTTCTCAAAATTAGATGCCGATCAGATGGAACTAGACCCGGCTCCATTTAAGTTGCGGGAAGCAATTGAAGATGTTGCAATTCTCATTTCCTCTAAAGCAGTAGAAAAAAATCTTAATTTGATTATTCGTGTTGACCCTAGTCTTCCAGATACACTGATTGGCGATGTCGGTCGCATAAGACAAATTGTTACAAATTTAATTGGCAACGCTGTCAAGTTCACTTCGAAGGGGCATGTTTACGTCAATGTAAGTGGCCAATCAAACGCAGGTGCAAATACTAAGCTTATGTTTGAGGTCGAAGATAGCGGCGTTGGCATTCCAAAAAATGATTTAGAAAAAGTTTTCGAAAAATTTTCTCAGGTAGATACGTCCATATCGCGCAAGCATGAAGGCACTGGTCTTGGCCTTTCAATTTGTTCGCGCTTAGTTGAGCTCATGGGCGGGGGAATTGGTGTTGAAAGCAAGGTTGGTGAAGGGTCTACTTTCTGGTTCTCTATCGATTTACCAGTAGAGATTAACCAAGAGCCTGTCCAAAAATTACCAAATGACATCATCGGATCACGTGTCATCATTATAGATCAAAACCAGTTAAGCAGTAAAACGCTATCAGAGCAGTTAGAAAATATAGGGCTTGAATGTGTCGCTGTTTCTTCAGGGGAAGAAGCATTATTATTGCTCAATTCTGTCGCTTATCACGGCATGAAAATTGACGCAGTTTTTCTTGACCACGAAGCGAATGATATAGCATCCAACACTCTCTTGCATGCGATCGCAAACAAGGACGCTTCACACGCGCTGCCGATAATTTTAATGACAACTGTAAACGTCAATAATGGAAGTAATCAGAATAAACCATCTGAAATTAAAGCTAGTCTAACAAAGCCGATGAGATCTGCATTGTTAAATGAAACAATTGTGGAAGTCATCCGAGAGGCGCGCAACACGACCGAACAGCAAATATCACATTTAGATCAACAAAATATTGCTAGTTAATCACCTGTTCTTTTCTATTTTCAAAACACATCACTAGAGTAAGCAAAATCATTGCAAGGATGTTCATCAATCCAAGCACAAACATAATAAACATGTAGGGAATGGACTGTATGATTGTTTCCAGACCAAATTTTAAGCCAAGTTTATATAATTGGTTTGGCACAAAAGCTGTTAAATTTACATCCGCAATTTGAGTGCTAACCAAGTGCTTACTTGAAAAACGATAATCCGAGATCTTCAGAAGTCCAGCAAAAGCTAGCGTTGCTAAAGGCAACCAAATACCCACCATCATCATCTGTTGATTCATCAATTCATTGGTATGCAAAATCCATTGCAGCATAGTCGCTAGGCAAGAAAAAATAATTCCGTAAACAGCAAATCCACATAAGAAATATAAAGTTTGCACAATGGTTAGGTTTTCATTCTCTCGAGTTTTAAAAATCATAAATGTTTTAGGTAACATCATTGCTAAAATCATAGCGCACCACATGAAAAAGCTTGCCGTAAAATCCTGCGCGCTCCAAGCCGCTTCGCGATAAACACATAATTGCAGTGCCCAAGGTTGCAGACCAATTATATCATATAAAAATAAGCGCAAGGGTTCGAGTAAACTCATCCCTATTCCATATTCAGAAACAGGACCTTGTTGCACGACCTCTAGAAACTGGAGTGTAAGGAATATCCATCCCAAAACAAAAAAACCAGTTATAAGCTCTTTTCCAGGTATGAAGATTCTTTGATTTGCCGCAGGCGAATAAAAATCTAAGTTCACCTTATCTTTTCTGGTTTTCAGATATGCGAGCGGCAAATGCTTCATGACGTAGAAGCAAGTGCCTCTTTGAAGTTTTCAAAAAACTTGCCTGCAAGTTTCTTTGATGTGCTAGTCACCAAACGGCTACCGAGCTGAGCAAGCTTGCCGCCAATGTCTGCCTTGGCAGTATATTTCAAAACGGTCTCGTCGCCATCTTCAACAAGTTCAACATCAGCACCACCCTTGGCAAAGCCTGCCATGCCACCACTACCTTCGCCAGACAGAGCAAAGCCATCCGGTGCATTGCTTGTATCAAGTGTAACATTTCCACTGAAACTTGCTTTAACAGGCCCTACCTTCAACACTACCTTTGCCTCAAGCTCAGTATCAGAATGTTTGATCATTTCTTCACAACCAGGAATACATTGTTTTAAAATTTCCGGATCATTCAACGCTTCATAGACTTTGTCTTTTGGTGCGGAAATTCTGATTTCGTCTTGTAGTTCCATAGTTTACTCCTTGAAATTTTAATTATCGGATGCTCGGCTACTTTATCTATATATACCCTAGACCATAACGGCAAAGCTTGATTACCTAAAAACTGAAGCAAGTTTCCTTTAAAGGACCCAACTCGACTATTAAAATAGATTACTGCAATCTTGCTTAAAGTAATTCAAGGGTTGTATTATGGTTTTACAGAAAACATTTGTTTTTATTTTTGCATTTCTAATTTTTATAAGCTTTAGTTCAAAAGCATTATTAGCTGAAATGGATTCAAAAGCGGGCAATAGAAAACCAAGCAATTCTACTACCTATGCTGCTATTGCTTATTCCAAAAAGACAGGCTCATATGGTTATTCAACCAAAGAAAAAAATAAACCAAGCGCACTCCGTGCTGCAAAACGAGAATGCCGGAAGCATGCAAACGACTGCAAAACTGCTGCATGGACCAAACAATAATGTGTCTCATTAACAGTCGATACAGGCAGTGGCTGGGGAGCAAACTATGGTACGAGTAGAAACCATGCTCGTTCAGCTGCACTGAGAAAATGTAGTAGTTATAGGGTAAATCAGAACTGTAAAACACTGGCCACTATATGTCAGTAATAATAGGCATAATCTAAAGCTAAATAAGCTCTAGTAATTCCATTAATAATATTTTCAAACTATTATCAAACTTCAGGTCCTGTTGTTCATCAGGATAAAGCGCAAGATTCCTAATCTTGAGGTAATAGGTTCAAGTTCTATCAAAATCACCATTTCATGATTGTGCCTTTGGTGCTGAAAATCTCAAAGACAAACATGACATGCCGCCATCAAGTTTTGCGGCTTCTGAATTGCCTATTGTTTTGACCTTATAGCCTGCGTCTTGCAAAATCTTCAGTGTAAGCGGAAAGCCATCTGGCATTATGACAAACTCATTAAACCGAATGGTATTGGCGCATGCCTCTTCACCTTCCGCCACGTGAATAACTTTATAGCCATCAAAGCAACCAGACGCAGAAAGTTGCTCGGTTGATAGAATGGTTTCCGCATCAAGCAGCGAACAGTCTGTTTTGAAATGAAGCACGTCAGGTGGCGTATGAACTTCACGTACCTTATAATGCCAACGGCTAGTAAGCGCGCGCAGCTCTTCAATACCATCTGATGTTGTGCGAGCAGAAGTTCCAACCAGAATTTCTTTTTCTGTGACCAGAATATCGCCACCTTCAATAAAACCGGAACCTTTGATCTCAAGCACTTCATCATAAAACTTATTAAAAACAGGCTTAATCGCTTGCGCCTCACCCAGTCGTGTCGGCGCACCTGGGCGCATGATCACAACACCTTCGGGCAAGCACAAAGCCGCATCTTCAACAAAGACAGAATCCGGAAAATCTTCATCCGCTTCAAGCACCAAAACATCTGCACCAGTTGAACGTAGCGCTGCAACGTAATCCGCATGATGATGTTGAAAAATCGAAAGGTCGGGATTGCCAACATCCACCGCCCGCAAACCTTCAATGATACTGTTGCTGGGCTTACGGCAAATCGCATGGGTAAATTTAAAAGATCGGTTCATCACTAACTAAATTACTGCGGTCTCTCGATAAGGTTCATTCTTTTCAATGCGCTCATAACCAAATGGTGTGAGATCAAGCGTTCGATACTCACCATAGGTGATTATTTCTGAAGCACCCCGCCCCATGGCTGGCGATTGCTGGAAGCCATGACCGGAAAAACCGTTTACAAAGATGAAATTCTCAACTTCCGTATGCGGCCCAAGAATTGCGTTTTGATCAAATGCATTAAACGCATAATGCCCCACCCACATATTGGTAAGTTTGATCGCTTCAAACTGCGGAATACGATTAGCAATAGCAGGCCAAGCCTTTTCTTCCCAGATAGAGTGATCCGCTTCAAAATCATCATAGTCTACCGCAGGATCATC
>CAZXZQ010000008.1:0-23148 GCA_964645215.1 uncultured Rhizobiaceae bacterium
AGAAAATTCAATTGATCTGAAGGGCGACAAGATGGCGCTTCAGCGTTTGAAAGAAGCTGCTGAGAAAGCAAAAATTGAGCTTTCATCATCTTCACAAACTGAGATCAACCTACCATTTATCACAGCCGATGCTTCTGGCCCAAAACACATGACCATGAAGCTTACGCGTGCCAAGTTTGAATCACTTGTGGCTGATCTTGTGAAGCGTACGGTTAAACCTATGACGGATGCGCTTAAAGATGCAGGCCTTAAAGCTGGTGAGATTGATGAAGTCGTTCTCGTTGGCGGTATGACCCGCATGCCAAAAGTGCAAGAAACTGTAAAAGAATTTTTTGGCAAAGAGCCACATAAGGGTGTGAACCCGGATGAGGTTGTTGCAATGGGTGCAGCCATTCAGGCTGGCGTATTGCAGGGCGACGTTAAAGACGTTCTGCTCCTAGACGTAACGCCGCTTTCTCTTGGCATTGAAACTTTGGGTGGCGTGTTCACACGTTTGATCGACCGGAACACAACAATCCCGACAAACAAATCTCAAACATTCTCAACTGCTGAAGATAATCAGAATGCGGTAACCATTCGTGTTGCTCAAGGTGAGCGCGAAATGGCGCAGGATAATAAGATGCTTGGTCAGTTTGATCTGGTTGGCATTCCGCCTGCACCGCGTGGTGTTCCACAAATCGAAGTAACCTTCGATATTGATGCGAACGGCATTGTGAACGTGTCTGCAAAAGATAAAGGCACCGGCAAAGAACAGAAGATTTCAATCCAAGCCTCTGGCGGCCTGTCGGATGACGAGATTGAACAAATGGTCAAGGACGCTGAAGCAAATGCGGATGCGGATAAAGAGCGCCGCGAATCTGTTGAAGCGAAAAACCAAGCTGAAACACTTATCCACTCTGCAGAGAAATCTCTCGAAGAATATGGTGACAAGGTTTCAGAAGAAGAACGCAATGAAATTGAGCTTGCGATTTCTGGTCTTAAAGAACTTGTTGAATCTGAAGACCCATCTTCAGAGGAGTTAAAAGAAAAAACAGAAGCACTTGCAACCTCATCTATGAAGCTTGGCCAAGCCATGTATGAAGCATCGCAAGAAGAAGCTGCCGCTGCGGACGCTGCAGCAGATGCGGCTGCGGATGCAGCAGACGACGTTGTCGATGCTGATTTCGAAGAGATTGACGGCGAAGACGACAAGCGCTCTGCTTAAGCCTGATTATCAATAACCTTTGGCGTGAATTTATCTTTCCTGCCAAGGGTTTTTATATGAGAGGCTCAAAAGCCATATGTCAAAAGCTGATTATTACGACTTGCTCGGTGCCGACAGAGGTGCTGATGAAAAAGCGCTAAAAAGTGCTTTCCGCAAAATGGCGATGAAATATCACCCGGACCGAAATCCGGACAATGATGAAGCTGAAAGCAAATTCAAAGAAATTAATGAAGCCTATGAGGTCTTAAAAGACCCTCAAAAACGTGCGGCTTACGACCAGTATGGCCATGCCGCCTTTGAAAATGGCGGCGGCGGTGCTGGATTTGGTGGTGGCGGATTCGCAGGCGGTGGCTTCTCAGATATTTTTGAAGATATTTTCGGTGAAATGATGGGTGGCGGTGCGCGCCGTGGCGGCGGTCGCTCTGGTGGGCGTGAACGTGGCGCTGATCTTCGTTACAATATGGAAGTAACGCTTGAAGAAGCGCATGATGGTAAGTCTGCTGAAATTAGCGTGCCGACGGCGGTTACTTGTGAAGTATGCGACGGCAGCGGCGCCAAGCCAGGCTCTTCCCCAGTTACATGTAGCATGTGCGGTGGTGCTGGTCGTGTACGCGCATCGCAAGGTTTCTTTTCAGTGGAGCGCACCTGTCCGCAATGTCAGGGCCGGGGTGAAGTGATTTCTGATCCATGTGAAGCATGTTCCGGTCAGGGACGTGTCACAAAAGAGCGCACACTCAATGTGGATATTCCTGCAGGCATTGATGATGGTGTTCGCATTCGCTTAAGCGGTGAGGGCGAAGCTGGCAGCCGCGGTGGTCCATCTGGTGATTTATACATTTTCATTAATATCCGCCCGCATGAGTTTTTCCAGCGCGATGGCGCAGACCTTTTCTGCAAGATACCGATTTCTATGGCGACAGCGGCCCTTGGTGGTCAGTTTGAAGTTGCAACTTTGGATGGTTCAAAATCGCGCGTGAAAGTTCCTGAGGGAACACAAACCGGCAAACAGTTTAGATTACGTTCTAAAGGCATGCCAATTATGCGCTCCGCTGACCAAGGTGACTTATACATTCAGGTTGTGACCGAGACGCCGCAAAAATTGAATAAGCGCCAGCGGGAACTTCTGGAAGAATTCGAACAGATTTCATCTGAAGAAAATAGTCCTGAATCAACAGGGTTCTTTACCCGCATGAAAAGTTTTCTAGACGGCCTTGGTGAATAAGAACAATCAACGTTGCAGGACAAATAATGGCTAAAGTTAAAATTCTTGCCTTCTCGGGTTCATCACGCACAGCTTCACTAAATGCCAGACTTGTTGCAAGTGCTAATCATGAACTTTCAAACCTTGATTGTGATGTCACAGTAATTTCGCTGAAAGACTACCCACTGCCATTATATGATGGTGATTTGGAAGATACGGATGGTGTGCCGGAAAATGCAATAAAATTGGCAGAGTTGATGCAGAGCCATGATGGGTTTTTCATCACATGCCCTGAGTATAACGGTTCGCTTTCACCGCTTTTGAAAAATACGATTGATTGGGTTACCCGCGCGCCAAATAAAGAAAACGGCTTGGTGCCGTTCAAGGGAAAGGTTGCAGCTCTTGGCGCAGCTTCACCCGGCGGCATGGGTGGCATTTCCATGCTTTATCACTTAAGACAGATATTAGTTCGTCTTGGTACGCTTGTGGTGAGTGAGCAGGTGGCTGTTGGTAATGCCTTCTCAGGCTTTGATGGGGATAATAAGCTAACAGATGAGCGCATTGCCAAATTTCTTGAGGCAACCTGTGCATCTCTTGTAGAAAAAATAAAATGATAAAAGGACAATAATATATGGAAGCTCGTGACCGACTAATCATCCCGCTTGATGTGCCAACTGTGATGCAGGCAGAAGCAATGGTTGATAAGCTTGGTGATACGGTTTCCTTTTATAAAGTTGGCCATCAACTTGCTTTTGCAGGTGGATTAAATTTTGTCCGCGAACTTAAAGATATGGGCAAACATGTTTTTCTGGATATGAAATTGCTCGATATCGATAATACGATTTCCAAAGGCGTCGA
The DNA here is from genome assembly GCA_964645215.1 of uncultured Rhizobiaceae bacterium. Classification (GTDB taxonomy): domain Bacteria; phylum Pseudomonadota; class Alphaproteobacteria; order Rhizobiales; family Rhizobiaceae; genus JAALLB01. The sequence continues at coordinate 3,264 of CAZXZQ010000008.1, forward strand.
AAACATCGTGCGCATGGGCGTTGAGATGACCACCATTCATGCCTATCCAAAAGCCATGCGCGCGGCTGTTGAGGCAGCGAACGGAAGTGATCTTTGTTTGCTGGGTGTTACGGTGCTCACCTCCATGGATGATGCGGATCTAACGGCGGCCGGATATGCGGACAAGGCTAATGATCTGGTTTTGAAACGTGCGGAAGATGCTTCCAAGGCGGGTATGGGTGGTGTGGTTGCTTCGCCAAAGGAAGCAGCAGAAATCAGGAAAATCATCACGCCAAACATGGCTATTGTGACGCCAGGCATCAGACCTGCGGGCAGTGATGTAGGTGACCAAAAGCGTGTTATGACGCCCGGTGATGCGATTAAAGCAGGCTCAACACATTTGGTGGTTGGTCGTCCTGTGACAGGTGCAGAGGATCCAAAATCAGCGGCGCAATCCATCATTGATGAAATTGAGGCTGCTGCCTAGCGGCCCAAAACCCTTGTAATCAGCCATTTCAGTTCCTATCTATAGGGTATGAAGCCATGACATTACGACATGGTGTAGATATTTGAGGGACTATAATGACCGCTAATACATTCGTTCGTCCAGCTTGGACACCTGTAACAATCGCAATGATGATTATTGGTTTTATGATTTACTGGCCGCTCGGGCTTGCCATGATTGCTTACATTGTTTGGGGTGATCGCCTTGATGGTATGAAGGATGACCTTAACCGCGCAACGGATAAAGTTTCTGAAACATTTAAGTCTACAACAAGTGCAAGCCGTACAGGCAATGTTGCTTTTGATGAGTGGCGCGAGGTTGAACTTGCACGCCTTGAAGAAGAGCGTCAGAAACTGAATGAATCTGTTCGCGAATTTGAAGAATATCAGCGTGAACTAAGACGTGCCAAAGATGCAGATGAGTTTGAGACTTTTATGAAATCACGCAAACGCAAAGCACCACCGCGTTCGCGCAAGTCAGATAAATAATCCAATCTGAGTATTTTCCAATAGATTATAAACGGGGCGTAATGCCCCGTTTTTGTTTTGTACAGAATGAGAATCATAATAGATTAGGTGGCATGAGTTTTTCATTTTTCAGACAGCTGCAAAAGCGCGACCGTGATTTCTCAATAGAAATTGACGGGCAGGTTCTGCCTGTGAAAGTGAATGAAAACGAACGCGCAAAACGCATTACATTGCGTATCATGCCGGATGGTGAAGGGTTGAAAGTAACCACGCCGAGCCATGTTGGCGACGATGAGATTGCTTCCTTTGTTGAACGCAATCGCAATTGGGCGGCCACACGCATCTCTCGCATGCCTAGTCGAGTAGAAATGGCTGAAGGTGCTATAATTCCCTATAAAGGCGTTGATCACCGCATTATGCTGTCAGGTAAAATGCGTGGCCTTGTTAAGGCAGATGAAATTGACGATCAGCCGGTATTGATTGTGCCGGGTGATACGAGCTCAACAGGCAGAAAGCTTCTTACGTTTTTAAAATCAGAAGCGCGAAAAGAATTAAACCGCGTTGTTGCTATTCACGCATCTAAAATTGGAATCAGACCTAAGCAAATACGGATCACAGATACGACAAGCCGTTGGGGTTCTTGCTCAACCACCAGAACGCTTTCATTCTCCTGGCGCATTATTATGGCGCCGCCAGAAGTTTTAAATTATCTGGCAGCCCATGAAGTTGCTCATTTGCAAGAAATGAATCATTCAAATAGATTTTGGAACCTCACACGCGAGCTTTGCCCGGATACGGATATCCAGAAAACTTGGCTTAGAAGCCACGGTTCAAAATTGCATGCGGTGAAAGTTTAGCGCTTAGCCAAAAAGATGTGTTGCGAATAAAAGCACTGCACAAAGAACGAGCGACCAAAAGAATACGCTCCAACCATTATTTTGATTTGTCTCAGTCATAGTTTTAACCCCTATTAATTTTGCGCAAATGAAAACCATCTGCTATGGCCTCTTGTGTAACATAAAAATTTGAAGTGAAAAAGAGCTTGAGTAAGTTCCGCAATAAACCTGCTAAACCAAAGCAACATCAAACCAAGCCAGCAAAAGAAGAGATCAAACAGCCAAAGGTGGCGCAATTTGTCTCTAAAAAGCGGATGGATGAAGTTTGCCCACTTGTGCTTATTAATGAACCAGATGACAATTATGCATTGCTGGATAGTGGTAATGGTTTGAAACTGGAGCGCTACGGCAAATTGCGTGTTGTACGCCCGGAAGCGCAAGCCCTTTGGCAGCCATCTTTAAAGCCGCATGAGTGGAAGAATGTTGATGCAATTTTTACAGGTGACACAACTGAAGAAGGTTCAGGGCGGTGGAATTTCCCAAAATCACCTTTGCCCGAAACTTGGCCGCTTACATGGGAAGGCATTGAATATCTGGGCCGGTTTACATCCTTCCGCCATGTAGGTGTTTTTCCAGAACAGGCTGCTCATTGGCGTTTCATGCAGGAAAAAATTACTGAGCGTGTCGCGAGTGGCAAGGAATTTAAGCTTCTTAATCTCTTTGGCTATACAGGTCTCGCATCTCTGGTTGCAGCAAAAGCGGGCGCCCATGTAACGCATGTGGACGCTTCCAAAAAGGCAATTGGTTGGGCAAGACAAAATCAGGATGAAGCAGATTTAGCTGACAAGCCCATCCGCTGGCTTTGTGAAGATGCAGTGCGGTTTTGTGAGCGTGAACAACGTCGCGGCAATACATATGATGGCATTCTGCTGGATCCGCCTGCCTATGGACGCGGGCCAAAAGGCGAAGTGTGGCAGCTATTTGAAGATCTGCCATATATGTTGGATTTGGTACGAAGCATTACTAATGAAAAATCATCCTTCGTCATATTAACCGCCTATGCCATTCGTGCATCTTTTTACGCAATGCATGAAATCATGCAGGAAAAATTTGGTGATTATAGTGGCGAACTTCAATCCGGTGAATTGGTTTTGCGCACCGAAAACAGTGATCGCATGGTGTCGACTTCAATGTTCAGCAGGTGGGTAAATATATGAGTGAAGCAAAACGCCCAGGCCGTATTCATGAAATCACGGCCGTATCAAACCCACGGATAAAATCAATCAAAGGGTTGGCACAAAAGAAAAACCGCGATGCAAACGGCACATTTTTGGTTGAGGGCATGAAGCTGGTAAGAGACGCTTTTGAACAGGGCTGGGAAATTGATACACTGATTTATGCTGCCACCACCAATAGCACAGATGCCATCAAAGAGCTTGCAGCTAAAGTGCGCGTGACAGGTGCAGATATTTTAGAAGTAAACGAGAAAGTTCTGACTTCAATTACGCGCAAAGATAATCCACAAATGGTGACTGCTGTCATCAAACAGCAATGGAAAGAACCACCAAAGAAACCAAGTTCAGATGAGACCGTCTGGATAGCGTTAGACCGTATTCGGGACCCAGGTAATCTGGGCACGATTATTCGCACCGCTGATTCAGCTGGTGCAGAAGGTATCATTCTGGTGGGCGAAACCACTGATCCATTTTCTCTGGAAGCAACGCGCGCCAGTATGGGATCCATTTTTAATGTGCCACTTGTAAATATGACGGAAGACGAATTCTTAAGCTGGCGACCTGAATGGCAAGGCAATGTTATCGGCACACATCTTAAAGGTGCGGTAGATTTCCGTACAATTGATTATGCGTCCAAGCCGGTTTTATTACTGATGGGAAATGAGCAGCAAGGCATGCCCGATACGCTTGCAGAAGCTTGCGATACTTTAGCGCTAATCCCGATGCACGGCGCAGCTGATTCTCTTAACTTGGCAATTGCAACCGGCGTAATGCTCTTTGCTATGGGCAAAAAATTACCACCAATTGAGGAGAGCAGCCAATGACACTAACTAGAGGCATTTTTATCGTCTGTGTTTTGGTAGTCCTAGATCAGCTTTCCAAATTCTGGGTGGTAATGAACTTAGCCTATGAAGCACGGGTTGATTTTGTTCCATTTTTATCGCTGTATTTCGTTTATAATCCTGGTGTTGCTTTTTCCTGGCTTGCATTTCTTGGGCCCTATGCGCTTATCATGCTCATATCCACTATTATTATTTTTGTATTATGGATTTGCAAAAATACGGATCAGGAGCGCTGGATTTCATTAACGGGGTATGTTTTTGTTCTTGGTGGTGCTTTTGGGAATTTGATTGATCGCGTACGAATTGAAAAAGTGATTGATATGTTTCTTTTCCATATCGACAGCATTGGATTTAATTTTGCCATCTTTAATTTGGCAGATGTATTTATTACCATAGGTGCTATGGCAATTATTTTAGATGAATTTTTACAGTGGAAATATTCCACAGGTGAAAACACAAACAAGGAAATAAAAGATGACTGACACTTTTAAGGCTATTCAGGTTTCACGTGATGAAGAAAAAAAACAGTCAGTTGATGTTGTTGAGCTTACCCATGATGATTTAATGGAGGGCGATGTTACGGTTGCTGTGGAAGCTACAACGGTAAACTATAAAGATGGCCTTGCGATTACTGGCAAAAGCCCCGTGATACGCCATTGGCCAATGGTGCCAGGCATTGATTTAGCAGGCACGGTCATTAACTCTTCTTCCAGTGAATTTTCGCAAGGGGATAAGGTTTTACTCAATGGCTTTGGCGTGGGTGAAGTACATTGGGGTGGTTACGCTGGTGTTGCCCGCTTAAAATCAGATTGGCTTATCAAAATGCCATCTAAAATAACATCAAAACAGGCAATGGGTGTTGGCACAGCAGGTTATACGTCTATGCTCTGTGTCATGGCTTTGGAGAAATATGGCATTACACCTGAAAGCGGCCCAGTCGTAGTGACCGGCGCCAATGGCGGTGTTGGCAGTGTTGCAATCTCTATTCTTTCAAAACTTGGCTATCATGTCATCGCTTCCACAGGCCGCATGGATGAAGCGGATTTTCTCAAAGGTTTAGGTGCCAGTGAAATTATTGATCGTGCAGAACTTTCAGAAGCGGGTCGCCCACTTGGTAAAGAAAGATGGGCAGCTGGCATTGATGCGGTTGGTTCACACACGCTTGCTAATCTGTTGGCGCAAACAAATTATGGTGGTGCGGTTGCTGCCTGTGGCTTAGCCCAAGGCTTTGATTTACCCGCAACCGTAATGCCATTTATTTTGCGTGGCGTCGCACTTTTAGGCGTTGATTCAGTTATGGCTTCAAAAGCCACGCGTGAAGAAGCTTGGAAGCGCATTGCAGTAGATCTTGATATGGATAAGCTTTCTAGCCTCACCACAGAAATTGGGTTTGATGACATTGTTCAAACCGCAACTGATATTGTGGATGGCAAGGTGAGAGGCCGCGTTGTTGTTGATATGGCGAGCTAAAATAGTCTTGGTCTAGGATGAAATATGTCAGCTGAATTAACGGGCATTTCAAGTTCACTAAGCAATGGAAGATTGCGACTTGATACGCTTGTTAAAATTCGCTGGCTTGCAATTTTAGGCCAATTTGCAGCGGTAATCGTTGTCTGGCTTTTCCTGCAATTTGATTTCTCGCCCTTAAGCTGCCTTTTCCTAATCGGCGCATCGGTTATTTTAAACATTGCGCTTAAACTGAAATACCCGACCACATTACGGCTCACCGTAAGAGCATCTACAATGTTACTTTCCTATGACATTGTTCAATTGGCAGCATTGTTGTTTTTAACCGGTGGGTTGCAAAATCCATTTGCATTTTTGCTTACGGTTCCAGTGGTAATTTCAGCAACGGTATTAACCGTCAATTATACGCTTTTTCTAGGCGGCTTAACGTTTTTATGCACGAGCCTTTTGGCGTTTTTTTATTACCCACTTCCCTGGGTCGAGGGTGAAATACTGCAATTACCAAATGCTTACATCGCAGGCATGTGGATCGCAATTTTAGCAAGCATCGGATTTACAGCCTTTTACGTATTTCGGGTGGCAGATGAAGCGCGTAAACTTTCAGATGCGCTGACGGCGACAGAGCTTGTTTTACAAAGCGAACAACATCTTTCAAATTTGGATGGATTGGCAGCCGCTGCTGCCCATGAATTAGGAACGCCCCTTGCAACGATTGCGCTTGTTTCCAAAGAGATGATCAGGGAGCTTAATGAAGAGTCGGCTATTTATGATGATGCAAAACTATTGCGAAGTCAGGCAGAGCGCTGCCGCGAAATTTTACAAAAACTAAGTTCACTTTCCTCGGAAGGCGATCGCCACATTGGAGAAATGCCATTTTCATCCATTATGGAAGAAGTCTCAGCACCCCACCGCGATTTTGGTGTTGAGGTAAATCTTGAGTTTCCCAAAGATGGCAATGAGCCGATCTGTTTCCGAAACCCTGCTATTTTATATGGTTTAGGCAATCTGATCGAAAACGCGGTGGATTATGCTGAGAGCACGGTTTCTTTTGAAGCAAGCTGGGATGAGAATTTAGTGAATGTTTTCATTCGCGATGACGGCAAAGGCTATAGCGAAGAACTGATGCCGCGCATTGGCGAGCCTTATGTGACACAACGCAATGTGCAAGACAAAAGCGGTGGTTTGGGTTTGGGTCTTTTTATCGCAAAAACTCTATTGGAGAGAAGTGGCGCAACACTCTTGTTTTCCAATGCGCAGGACAAAGTGTTCTCAGGAGCCACTATCCATATACAATGGCCGCGCGAAATGCTGGAATTGCAGCCCAAACAGTTTGAAAATGTAGAAATTTAACTAAACTAATCACTTTTTTTTGACAAATAGCTACTCTTACACCACATAAGCAGTGAGAATAATTAGGTGACTGTTATGACTGAAACTCCCATGCATTCAGAATTTCCTGGTGAAGATAATACATTGCTTTTGGTAGATGATGACCGGCCATTTTTGGTGCGCTTAGGACGCGCGATGGAAAGCCGTGGTTTTGTAGTTGAAACTGCAGAATCTGTCTCAGAAGGACTTGCTAAGGCAAAAGCAACGCCACCTGCCTATGCAGTTGTTGATATGCGTTTGGATGATGGCAATGGTTTGGATGTAATCGACGGCATTCGAAACGTGCGAGAAGATTGTAAGGCAGTTATTCTAACCGGATACGGTAATATAGCGACAGCAGTAACGGCCGTAAAAATGGGTGCGGTGGATTATCTTTCAAAACCTGCGGATGCTGATGATGTGTATACCGCGCTTATGCGCAAGCCAGACGATAAGGCTGAGCCGCCGGAAAACCCTATGTCGGCAGACCGCGTTCGTTGGGAACATATTCAACGTGTATATGAATTATGCGACCGCAATGTTTCAGAAACAGCGCGCCGTTTAAACATGCACAGACGCACATTGCAGCGAATATTGGCAAAACGTGCGCCACGCTAAAATCATTCTTGTAAAATGATGGGCCGCAAACGCTCTGCGCCGCTACGAGCAAAGCGCAGTGTGAGCGCTTTTCTGGTTGCAGCTGGTAGTTTTAAAAGATTTGCTTCACGCAATATTTCGCAGCCATATTGATCTGCAACGATAAACCCTTCGTCTTGAGGGAAAATTTCGGCTGGTACTTCAGGGCTTGTTGCGAAATAAAACTGATCGCAAAATTCTTTATATTCGTGCCATTTCTGATCAACTTTAAAGTCTTCAGTGGATGATTTGATCTCAACAATGATGATCTCGCCTTTTCTCGTAAGACCGATTAAATCTGCCCGGCGGCCATTTGAGAGCGAAAGTTCTGCTAAAAAGCAGATATCCTTGTGTTTGAAGCCTTTTATTACGCCACGGCGAATGTTCATGGCAGCTTCTGATTGCCTGCCATCTACAAGAGGATCACCATGTAATTCTGTTAAAATTGGCATTTTCTTTTTTTCTTGCGAATATGTGTTGCTATCATGCAACAAACTATAAGTCATTAGAGCCAGCTATGACATTGTAATTGCGAATTATTCTTTTTGGTTTAAAGAGTTTGTTAATATTTAAAATCGGGGCATGAGGAGTTTTATGATGGATAGACGAGCGTTTTCGTTATCTTTACTTTCAACAGCACTATTAGCGAGTTGTTCTTCATCTTCACGTCCACTTAGCAAAACCAAACAGTTTAAAGCAAACTATGCTGCTGTGGTTGATGGCGGATATAAAATTCCTGCTATTCCAATCAAGAAAATTGATGAAAAATTTCTGCGTCAGACCGTAGATTACAAGACGAAGTATCGTACAGGAACAATTGTTGTCGATGTACCAAATCGTTTCTTATATCTTGTGCAATCAGGTGGCAAAGCAATGCGTTATGGCGTTGGCGTTGGTAAAGCTGGTTTTGCTTGGGGTGGATCTGCAAAAATTGGCTGGAAACGCGAATGGCCAACTTGGACACCACCTGCACGTATGATCCGTCGTCGTCCTGAGCTTAAAAAATGGGCTGGTGGCATGCCTCCAGGTCTTGCTAATCCGCTTGGACCACGCGCGCTTTATCTTACACGCGGTGGTAAGGACACATTATATAGATTGCATGGCACACCCGAATGGTGGTCAATCGGCACGGCAGCATCTTCAGGCTGCATCCGCCTTCTAAACCAAGACATTATTGATCTTCATTCTCGTGTCAAAAATGGCGCACGCGTTGTTGTGAAGCAATCTTAAGCCAACAATTATTTACGTATAAAAAAAGCCCTGTTGGAAAATATCCAGCAGGGCTTTTTTTACATTTAGTGTTTAATCGCTATCAGGCATTAGCAGCCTTAAATTCAAGACGCTTACGATGAAGTACAGGCTCTGTATAACCGGCTGGTTGCGCTGTGCCTTCAAGAACAAGTTCGCATGCGGATTGGAAAGCAATTGAGTTATCAAAATCTGGCGACATATTACGATAAAGCGGATCGCCAGCATTCTGTTCATCAACAACTGCTGCCATGCGTTTTAAGGTTTCCATCACCTGCTCTTTTGAGCAAACGCCATGATAAAGCCAGTTTGCCATATGTTGTGTGGAAATTCTGAGCGTCGCGCGGTCTTCCATCAAGCCAACATCATTAATGTCTGGCACTTTTGAACAACCCACACCTTGCTCTACCCAGCGCACCATATACCCCAGAATACCTTGCGCGTTGTTATCCAATTCATTTTGAATATCTTCATCATTCCAGTTCGGGCGTGTTGCAACTGGTATTGAAAGAATATCATCAATATTGGCTCGGCCACGGTTTGCAATGGTTGCTTGTTCTTCAGCTACGTTCACCTGATGATAATGTGTTGCGTGTAGTGTTGCAGCCGTAGGTGACGGTACCCATGCACAATTGGCGCCTGCTTTAGGGTGGCCAATTTTCTGTTCCAACATGTCAGCCATCAGATCAGGCATTGCCCACATGCCTTTGCCAATTTGTGCGTGACCCGCAAGGCCACATTCAAGGCCGATATCTACGTTCCATGCTTCATAAGCCTGTATCCATGCAGCTCCTTTCATGTCGCCCTTGCGCAACATTGGCCCTGCAAGCATAGATGTATGAATTTCATCACCAGTGCGGTCGAGGAAGCCTGTATTGATGAAAACAACACGCTGTTTGGCTGCGCGAATGCACTCTTTGAGATTGATTGTCGTGCGGCGCTCTTCATCCATAATACCAACTTTAAGCGTGTTAGGCTTCATGCCAAGGGCTTCTTCTACGCGGCTAAATATCTCATTGGTGAAGGCAACTTCTTCCGGCCCATGCATTTTGGGTTTCACTATATAAACAGAACCTTCATGTGAATTACCATTGCGGCCATTGGCGCCAATGTCATGTAATGCAATCATGGATGTCATCATACAATCCATAATACCTTCTGGAATTTCAGTGCCATCTGACATTAAGATTGCTGGGTTACGCATTAGGTGGCCTACATTGCGAACAAGCAATAGCGAGCGCCCTTTTAGAGAAATGTCTTTTCCATTGGCTGATGTATAAGTGCGATCAGGGTTCAGCTCGCGTACAATTGTTTTTCCACCTTTTTCAAAGCTCTCTTGTAGATCACCCCGCATTAAGCCAAGCCAGTTGCGATAGGCAAGAACCTTGTCTTCGCCGTCTACTGCAGCAACAGAATCTTCACAATCACAAATTGCCGTCATCGCTGATTCCAGAATGACATCGGCAATGCCAGCCTTATCAGTTGAGCCAATCGGGTGGTCTTTGTTGATGATAATATCAGCATGCAAGCCATTGCGTTTCACGAGCACAGATGATGGGTTATTTGCATCGCCTGAAAAGCCAACAAACTGACCAGGATTAGAAAGGCCAATTGAATTTCCATCTTCCAATCCAAGTTTTAATTCGCCATCTTCAATGCTGAGTGATGTTACATCAGCCCAACTACCATTTATCTGGATTGAGCTATCAAGAAAATCTCTTGCCCATGCGATCACTTTGTCACCTCGGGCTGGATTATAAGCCTTGCCTTTTTCTGCGCCGCCCTCTTCAGAAATGGCGTCTGTTCCATAAAGCGCATCATAGAGCGAACCCCACCGAGCATTAGCTGCGTTTAGTACGTAACGCGCGTTCATAATAGGCACCACAAGTTGTGGGCCGGCAACCACAGCAATTTCTGGGTCAACATTATTGGTATCTACAGCAAATTTCTCGCCTTCAGGAACAAGATAACCAATGTCTGTCAGGAAATTTTTATAGGCATCAAAATCAATCGAAGTATTCTCTTTATGCCAATCATCGATTTTAGATTGCAAGTCTTCACGCTTATCTAGAAGTTCTTGGTTTTTTGGTGCAAGATCAGCAACAATTGATGCAAACTTGACCCAAAAATCATTGGCCTCAATGCCAGTGCCGGGAAGTGCATCCCCATTGATGAAATCAAATAGTTCCTTGTCGACATTCAATCCGTTGGTTTCTATGCGTTCAACCATAATATTCTCCTGATAATCCGTGGAATAAGGGCTACCAAAATATAAATAATTGTCAATTTTGCACAGATGAAAAACATTTGTTCCAAAATGGAAATAATAGCCAAATATTGAATATGGCAATTTCAAACCCCATATATGTAGAAGAACAAAACAGTAGGTATTGTAGATGTCTCGAATGACCAGTTTCTCTAGCCCATTAATGCTCGGATTTGACGAGCTAGAAAGGATTCTGGAAAAAGCTGCCAGATCTGGCAATGATGGTTATCCGCCATATAACATTGAGAAGCTTAAAACTGAATCCGGTGAAAAGGGCGATCTACTAAGAATAACGCTTGCCGTAGCGGGGTTTCGTGAAGACGAGCTTGATATTGCTATCGAAGAAAACCAGCTGACGATTTCCGGTAAGCAGATTGAAGACAAGACCCGTGTATTTCTACATCGCGGCATTGCAGCAAGGCAGTTTCAGCGATCCTTTGTTTTGGCTGAAGGCATTGAAGTGAGTGGCGCCAACCTTGCAAGCGGATTGTTGGAGATAGACCTTGTCCGCATTCTGCCTGAACGTATTATTCGCAAAATTTCGATCAATTCAAAGGAGTAAATGACATGTTTCACAATAGCTCAGAAGATTTACTTGAAATGCAAGAATTGGCGCAGCTAGGCAATGACGTTGTTGCATATATGCGTGAAATTACCGCTGAAGAAATACAGGATAAGTTCCCTGGAACCGAAGAACTAAAATCAGGCCATACCTATTGGGCGCTCTTTGCTGCAGATGGAACACCCCTCGTGCTGGCAAACGACCAGCAACATGTTACATCAGAAGCATTTCACAGTGACTTAAAAGCGATTTTTCCTAACTAGGGTCTACCCACCCAATGTGACCGTCTGACCTTTTATAAACCACATTGGTTTTACCCGTGCCTGCATTGGTAAAAACCACCACAGGGTCATCAGTTAAATCAAGTTGCATAACAGCATCTGCGACACTTTGCGTTTCAACGCTTTTGAGTGATTCTGCGATAATAACCGGATTATATTCCTCCGGCATTTCTTCTTCTTTTTCAGGTGACTGAACAATTGCATATGCGGCTTGTTCGCGCGCAGCTTTGGATGCATTGGCGTGATGGTTTTTCAACCGGCGCTTATATCGGCGCAGACGCTTTTCTACTTTTTCTGCCGCCGCTTCAAATGCAGCAGTTGCATCAACTTCAATCGCGGTTGCTTGCAATTCCGCACTACTGTCAAGATGAACGGCACAATCACATTGAAATCTGCTGCCTTGTTTTTCTAATGTAATTTGACCGCTATATCCGCCATGGAAATATTTTGTAACTATTTCCTCCATCCGGTCTTCAATTCTACTGGTGAGTGCATCACCAACGTTCATATGTTTCCCAGAAATTTGTAAGCTCATAACAGTCCTTTCAAGTCGTCCTTATGTGAAGCGTAACCCGCGAGGGAACGTTCTGGCAATCACAAACTATGAAATATTTATGAGCTTAAAGCGCCATCTTCTTTTCGCGGCGTCTTTGTACAGATGAGGGAATACGCATTGCTTCACGATATTTAGCAACCGTGCGTCGCGCAATCTCAATACCAGCCTCTTGAAGCTGGCTGACTATCTGGTCATCAGAGAGAATTTTTACTGGATTTTCTGCATCGACCAATTGTTTGATTTTGTATTTAACCGTTTCAGCCGAGTGTTCACCTTCCCCATCGCTTGAACCGATTGAAGATGAGAAAAAATATTTAAGTTCAAAAATGCCCTGATCACACATTAAATACTTATTATTCGTAGCGCGGCTTACCGTAGACTCATGCATTTTAATCGCATCAGCAACGGTTTTAAGATTCATCGGTTGTAGATGCTCAATACCGCTATCAAAGAACATATCTTGTTGACGCACAATTTCTTGTGTCACTTTCAAAATTGTCTCTGCACGCTGGTGAAGGCTTTTCACCAGCCAATTTGCATTGCTCATGCAGGTTGAGATAAATTCCTGGCCGTCTTCGCTCCCGATCGAGCGTGAAAGCTCTGCATGATACTCATTATTCACCAACACTTTGGGCAATGTATTGGCGTTTAGATCAATAGACCAATTGCCGTCATGGGCTTTTGTTACCATCACATCCGGCACAACATAGGCTGAAAGCACAACCTGATATTGGCTCGCTGGGCGTGGATCAAGCATGCGGATCTCTGCAATCATTTCTTCAAAATCTTCTTTCGAAACATCACAGAGTTTTTTAAGGGCGGAAAATTCACGTTTTGCAAGCATGCCAAGATTTTCAACCATACACGCCATTGCAGGGTCATAACGGTCCTGGTCAATTAGTTGCAGTTTTAGACACTCGCTTAAATTTCGTGCGCCAATGCCTGCTGGCTCCAAAGCCTGGAAGCGTTCAAGGATTGTAAGGCATTCATCTTCGCTCACGTTAAAATGCTCAGCAAGTTCGCTTATGTCTTCGCGAAAATAGCCATCTTCATCAAGCGCGTGCGCTATATATGTGGCAACCTCACGCTTGGTTTCATCTTTGAATGTATAAGAAATTTGCTCTTCTAAATATTCCTGAAGGCTTTTTTCTTGCTCAACTTGGGCAAGAAAATCAAACTCATTATCACTGGGCCCGTTTGTGGTGCCACTTGAAATCTCGCCAGAGCTAGCCTGCGGCTTATTTGCTTGCTCAGCACCTGCAGTACCGCCATCGTAAATATTTTCAAAACTGGTATCAAGACTTGCTTCGTTTTCGCCAGCATCAAGTTTCATTTCATTTGAAACCACGTCATTAAGCGAAGCCACTTTTTCTGGATTATCTTCTGTGCCGGATTTAGGCGCTTCAGTTGTGCGATTTTCTGCATGTTGCTCAGAAGTATCCATATCCAAAAGCGGATTTTTCTCAATCTCTTCTTTGATGAATTCCTGTAGGTCAGCATTGCTCAGCTGCAGCAGTTTTATAGACTGCGCCAGTTGTGGCGTCATCATCAATGACTGGGATTGCCTTAGCTGTAAGCTTGCCTTGAGAGACATGACTTCTTTCCTACCTGTTTCCGGCTATTTTTATAGTTTGAGACCGGTCCTTGATAACAAGGTAGCAAAAAGACGTTCCTAAAGAGTAAATTGCTCGCCTAGGTAAAGGCGACGTACATCGGCATTTTGTACGATGTCTGATGGGCTGCCATGGGTAAGAACATTGCCCGCATGGATGATATATGCGCGGTCAATTAGGCCCAATGTTTCGCGCACATTATGGTCTGTAATCAAGACGCCAATGCCTCGTTTTGTGAGGTGCCGCACAAGGTCTTGAATGTCACCAACAGCGATTGGGTCAATGCCTGCGAATGGTTCATCAAGGAGCATGAAAGAGGGTCGTGTTGCTAGTGCGCGTGCAATCTCGCAGCGTCTTCGCTCACCGCCCGAAAGTGCGATTGAAGGTGATTTTCGAAGATGAGAAATAGAAAATTCTTCAAGCAATGCGTCTAGTTGGCGCTCACGCTCTTTCTTGCTTTTTTCAACGACTTCAAGCACTGCACGAATGTTATTTTCTACAGTTAAGCCTCTGAAAATACTAGCTTCTTGAGGAAGATACCCAATGCCAAGTCTGGCGCGGCGATACATGGGTGTTTTGGTAATATCATAGCCATTTAGCTCAATTTTACCGGCATCCGCTTGGACAAGACCCGTGATCATATAAAAGCTTGTGGTCTTACCTGCACCATTAGGACCAAGCAAGCCAACAGCTTCGCCTCGGCGAACACCAAGGCTCACATTTTGAACGACCATTCTACTCTTGTAACTTTTTTGAAGACCCGAAACCAACAGCAAGCCTTGGTTCTTGCCAGCAGTTTTTTGACTGCTCACAGTAGCACCTGTCTGGAAGTTATTGGGCAAGCTGTTCAATTGTATACTCTTTAAAGATTTTGGCACATATCAAACGAATTATTCATCTGTTTTATCTGCCTTATACCATAATAAATAACTTTTCATGGTTACTTTGGAGTAAATTTATTTTCTGTAAAGGGAGGCAAAATTTAGAACAGGTTTTAAATTCTAATTTTTGGGCTGCAAAACAAGTTTAACACGGCCATTTGATTTCTTGGCAGTTTGAGAACTATTGCAAGCTTTAAACTCAGAAACATTGGTCTTTAAGTTTACTTTCAAGAAGCAGCCATTTACCACGCTTGAACCTTGAGAGATAATTACATCGCCGGTCATGGTAACAATTTCTGTTTCCATGTTTACAAGCGCTTTATCGGCAGTTGCCTTATTATCACCGGAACGCACAGCAACGCGCCCGCCAGTTGCTTCAATGGTGCGAATGCCGCTATTTTCACTTGATCCATTTTTTAGATAATTCACTTTAATACGCCCAGCTTTCAAAATTGTGGTGCCTTGAACAACGCTCACATTGCCGGTCAAAATAGCCGTATTATCATTATCGATAACTTCAAGTTTATCAGCTTCAATCTGAACCGGCTCACCGGTATTGCTTAATCCATCGAAGGAACCGCCAAAATTTTGTGCACTAGCGGATGCAATAAAAAGCATGAATGAGCCAACAAAGCTCATGATGAAAATTATGTGTTTCATTGCTCATTTCCTTCTTTCACTGCATCTGGTCGCAATGTCATACGAACATTGCCTTCAAATATTAGATGATTGCCGCTGTCATGAACGACCAAAGATTTAGCGCTTATGTCAGCTTGCGGGCTTGTTGCCAGAATTGTCTTGTCTGTTGAGAGTGTACCAGCGCCAATGTTTACATCCGCATCTTCTAACGTAAGGCTCATGCCATTATTGGTTATCACATGAACCTTCTTGTCGAGAATAAGTGTTTTAGCATCTGCATCATAAAGCCCTTGACCTGCGGTAATTTCAGCTAAGATTTTATCATCAACTGGCAGGCTGGCGATTATTTTTTGTAGCTGCACAAGCGTCGGATTGTCTGCATCCTGTATCGCTTTATTAGCTGTCAAATTATAGGGACGTTGATTACTGTCAAAGCCATTGAGTTGGGGATTTTCCATCACAAGCTTTCCATCGGAAATAGCAATATTATCAACGCTCACGCCGGGGTTTAAGAGTGAGTTTATAATAAGTGCAGCTGAAATACCTAAAATAATAAGGACAGCCATTATAGGCAGGACAATTTTTAGGAGCTTAACTTTGCCGGTATGTTTTAATGCGCGTTCAAACTCTGCTTCACGTGATTCATGCACAATAAAATCAAGACCTGACGCGTTTCCATGCGCAGGTTGAGATTGGGCATCCAAGCTCTGTTGGTGATACCCAACCGGAATATTTGGATTGTTCGTTTGCAAGTTTGAATTAAAATCCTATTTGAACCTAAGCCATTAATCTGTTTTTTTGTTCTTTTTAGGGCTGCGTACCATTTGTGCTCATATCCTAACTATGTGCAAAAATATCCGTGTCGTCCCAGCCCGCTAAATCAAGCGCACATCTGGTTGGCAAAAACTTAAAACACTCACGAGCTAATTCTGTTCTTTCTTCACGTGCAAGACGTTGTTCAAGATGCGCTCTTAATTCATGTAGGTGTAGAACATCTGAGGCGGCATATGATAATTGTGCATCTGATAATTTGTCTGCAGCCCAATCAGAACTTTGTTGCTGTTTGGAAATATCTACACCAATAAACTCTTTTACGAGGTCTTTTAACCCATGTCTGTCTGTATACGTTCGGGTTAGCTTTGAGGCAATTTTGGTGCAGTAGACATTCGCAACATTAATCCCGAGTGCATGGCTCAGCACAGCCACATCAAACCGCGCAAAGTGAAAGATAATCTGTCTGTTTTTATCTTCCATGAGTTTTTTAAGGTTGGGCGCATCCCGCTGGCCTTTTGCAATTTGCACAACATCCGCCGTGCCATCGCCAGGTGAGAGTTGAACAACACATAATCTATCACGTAAAGGATTAAGGCCAAGGGTTTCGCTATCCACGGCAACAGCATCGCTATAATGATCAAGGCTATCAATATCGCCCTTGTGAAATCTAATTGTCAATTTACATCCCCATGTATTTCATCAAGTTACAACTTAATAGAATCATATACCGCTAATTAAGCTTTTAGGCCAGAATATTCAGGATGATGATAATTCTGACATGGCGTGAATGGCATAATCGCGGCGTAGTCAGGTATTTGCCATAATGCGCTCCGCATCTAACCTGCCTAGGGTCTGAACCCAATTCAGTACAGACCCTAGTAGATGAGGGAGAAATACGATGAATATCAACCCTAGGCTTTCTGCCAATAGAAAGATCGACCCATATCGTAAATCTGGTTTAAAACCGGATGGCACACCTGATGATAATGATCGGATTGAAATTGGCCCAACTCAATTAGCTTTTGATGAATGGCATGCGGCTGGGCTTGATATGCCCAACCTGCCTGCTCTACGTCAATTTCGCTATGACAGGCTTGTCTGTGAACTTAACAAGCGAGATTACGGCGCGGTCATGATGACGGATCCGCTTAACATTCGCTATGCCACTGACAGCACCAACATGCAGCTTTGGAATATGCATAACCCATTTCGCGCCTGCATTCTTTTTGCTGATGGCTATATGGTTTTGTGGGACTATAAAAACTCGCCCTTCCTCGCCAACCATAATCCACTTGTAAAAGAAGTACGTTCCGGCGCAGGCATGTTTTATTTCAATAGTGGAGATAATATTGAAGAGGATGCAAAATCTTTCACCGGTCAGATTGATGAGCTTATGCGCGAACATGCGGGCGACAATAGACGCATAGCGGTTGATAAAATCATGGTGGCTGGCCTTAAAGCACTTGAAGCACGTGGGCTTGAAGTGATGGAGGGTGAAGAAGTTATGGAGAAAACCCGCGTCATCAAAGGAGAGGAAGAAATTAAAGCCATGCGGTGCGCATCCCATTCCTGCGAACAAGCCATGCGTGTGATGGAAAATGTCGCTCAACCCGGGATGAGTGAAGACGAAGTTTGGGCTGTTCTGCACGCAGAAAACATAAAGCGTGGGGGCGAGTGGATAGAGACACGATTGCTTTCTTCTGGTCCGCGTACTTTTCCGTGGTTTCAAGAATGCGGCCCGCGCATTATTCAGGAAAATGAAATTCTTGCATTTGATACAGACCTCGTTGGCGTTTATGGCCTATGTGTAGACATCTCGCGTACGTGGTTTGTGGGAGATGGTGAGCCAACAGACTTGATGAAAGAATATTATCAAGTGGCCCACCAGCATATCATGGAGAACATGGCTCTACTTAAACCGGGCGTTAGGTTTGATGAATTGGTTTTTGGCGGACATCAATTGGACGAAAAATTTGTACCCGGTCAATATGGTTGCCGCATGCATGGTGTAGGCCTTTGTGATGAATGGCCACTGATTGCTTATCCTAAAAACCATTCTCCTGGCGCATTCGACTATGAAGTAGAGGCAGGCATGATGTTTTGTGTTGAAGCATTGATTGGCACAGAAGAGGCAGGGTTTTCTATCAAGCTTGAAGATCAAGTCTTGATCACAGAGGATGGCTTTGAAAATTTAACAAAATATCCGCATGATGCGCGTTTAATGGGCTAGAATAACCTTCAAGCAGGATATTTAAGGGAAATACCCTTATTTTGCCGTGTTTTTTGTTCAGTATAGCTTCAGCTTGGGTGTGATAGGGTTATAAAAATCTATAATTAACCCATTCTTAACTAAATTGTTTGATTCCATACTTATCTTATATAAAGGCCCGGCATTATGAAAAAAACTGCACTTATTTTAGCAAGTTCATTAATATTAGCATCGTGTTCACAATCTACTGACCCTCTTACGGGGAAACCGCAGGTTAATCGTACTGCAGCAGGGGCCGGCATTGGGGCGGCCATTGGCGCAGTCGGCGGATTATTAATCGCAAAGTCAAAAGGCAATGACAGTCGCAAATCAGCATTGATTGGTGCTGGTATTGGCGCACTTGTTGGCGGCGGCATTGGCGCATATCAAGATAGGCAAGAAGCTGAGCTTCGTCAGCAATTGGTCAATTCTGGTGTGAGTATTAGTCGTAGTGGCAATACGATTATTTTGAACATGCCTTCAAACGTGACATTTGCTTCAGGACAAGATGCCTTAAACTCAAACTTCTTTCCGGTCCTAGATTCCGTTTCAATCATCTTAAACAAATATCCGCAAACACTGCTAGATGTGGATGGTCATACGGATAATGTGGGTGACAGTGTTTCCAACCAGGCGCTTTCTGAACGCAGAGCGGTATCTGTCGCGCGCTATCTTAATTCGCGTCAGGTTGATAGCCGACGTCTGCAAATTATTGGTTTTGGTGAAACACAACCTGTTGCAGATAATAATACAGATCAAGGCCGTGCGCTTAACCGCCGTGTTGAGATCCGTATCTCGCCGCTTACATAGTTCTAAATCAAGAATAAATCTTGATTTAAAAACGTAAAAACACTTAGAATTGCATTACCGTAATTAAATGCGATTCTAAGGTATGACTGATTCCCGTAAAGTTGAAATTGCCCTTCTTATCATCCGTATTACTGCGGCAATTTTTCTGGGTCTCTGGGCGACATTGAAATTTCTACGCCCCAGCTGGGCGGAGAACATTGTCAAAGGGTCTTACAAGTTTAAGAGCCTAGGGCTTGAAACACTTCCCATTGAAGTTGCTTATGGAATGGGTGTTCTTCAGTTGGCAATTGTTATTGCATTTGCATTTGGGCTTTGGCGGTTTTGGACTTACGGCATAATGATGTTGATGTCAGCTGCTGGCGTTATCGGCGGGTTGGGCGCGCTGCTTCCGTACTTTCATCCTGAAACTGGCGAACTCTTAATGGGATATGCCAGATACCCGCGCAACCTCATGCTGACGTCTATTCCAACGCTAGGTGCATTGATCGCACTGTTTATCCTGCGTGACATGGACAATTTGTTTTCTCTATCTGCCCGCAAAACAAAATAGCGATAATGATTAAAATCTTGCTGGATATTCAGATTGAAGCTTCGGCTCTCATGCGGTATTGATTCTATTAATGCACCCATAGCTCAGCTGGATAGAGTGCTGCCCTCCGAAGGCAGAGGTCG
>CAZXZQ010000009.1:0-22798 GCA_964645215.1 uncultured Rhizobiaceae bacterium
TGTTATGAAGTTCAGCCTCTAAGTGATTCAAATGATTGATGTTGGCTGTGCGGACATAGCGATAATTCGCGGCGACTATGCGGATGTCTGCTTTGCGATTTTGATCACCAAATACCTCTAGTTGTCAAACAGCATGCCTTGATCGGCTAACCCTTGCGCAACATTGGTTAGTTCTCGATGCAATAGCGTCCCGAAGTCGTCAACCAAAGTGATTGGCGTACTAAGACCCATCGTTTGATAAACGGCGTTTTTAGCCCCGACCCGAAATTCATCTTCTGTTGCAAATTTGGTAGCAAGCAATGCAGCCTCGCCCGCATAATAGTCATATTCATCGTCCACTAAGGCAACAACTCCGATCGGATCGAACTGATTCCAGAGTTTTCGCGCGCGCAAGAAAATTACATCCCAGCTTTCCTTTGAAACTCTACCGCTCATTCTGCAATATGAACCACATCAAACAAATGCTCTCGAAGAGCCTCTGTTAGCAACGCTGCATCTTTCAATGTCTTGGCTTGAATAGTTTGAGGCTTTCGGGATCGCAAGCATACATCCATGACTTCCTTTGAATTTCGCAACCCTAGATCAGTGTATTTTCGGATAGATTTAACACCCATGACCTTGTTTGCGCCCTCTAGCCAATCGTTCAACTGAACTTTAAGCCCAAACCGTTTGAATGGATCGCCATGCAACTCATGGTTAGAAAGAGCATCATCGATATATGGCCCAACGCGAAAAATCTCACTTGTCCTTTTATCAACAAGTACAGAATATCCGCCCACCAATACATCTGAAATGTTTCGTGTTCGCATAAACTCTTTGCTTTGATAACCAAATACCCATGCAACAACACTTTCACCAATAGGCTCGGCCAACACCTCGCAGTGGGTTAAAAAATCTGGTGATGAACTTTCGAAGTCCTTTTTCGCCAATATATATGCCTGATGGATATCCATAAAAGCACTCTAGCAAGAGCGGCAGGCTTCGACAAAGCTATTTTTGGTACTCATATTAACGGCTTAACAGCCACCTTGAAAAGGCGGACATTCCTGCATTGTGCAGCATCATGCATTTTGGGCTCAAACCAGACCTTAAGTACTTTTCTGTAAAAACTTATCCCCGGTCCCACACCTTCCTGCATACTTCACTCATCGTCCATTTAGCAAATACAGTTTGGCCACCGAAGTTAAGCGAGAATGGAGACAGCAGAGCTGCAAGCAGTGTGTATCGGACACAGTGCGGCATTGAGGGCCACGCCGCAGGATTTATCCTGATAGAGCGGGTAGTGAAAGGCTGATCAGCGAAGCTGATCAATCCATTGAGAATGGATTGAAAGCATTGAACGCCTGAGACGCTCGTCGAAGGCATCTCGCCTTTCTTTACGGCTCGCAGCGCTCGCTCGCGTTCATTCACTGCAAACAGTTCTAAGCTGTTTGCTTTTTGCAAGCAAAAACCGCTCTTCACTCTGCGTGGGGCTTTCAGATGAAAGCCAACGATTAGTTTTATGAGGTTTTTATTTGAAAGCCCCGCAAGTTTGTTCATTGATATTATAACACTGACGGGAAATCGGACGAGTGAATAATTTAGCTTGCAAAAATAACCATTGGCTGACAGTTTTGAAAAAACTTTGAGAATAGAACATGGCCGATACAAACACACTCTCCCCAAAAGCAAAATTGATTATTGTATGTGGATGCTTAATTGCGCTGCTAGCATTCGGCCCGCGCTCGGCCATGGGATTTTTCCAACAACCAATTCTCGACACAACAGGCTGGACCAGCACCACATTTGGTCTTGCAATTGCCCTTCAAAACCTTTCTTGGGGCGTAGGACAACCATTTTTTGGCGCATTGGCAGACAGGTTCGGCGCTTATAAATCACTTGCTGCGGGCGGGATCATATATGCAGTCGGCCTTTATATTATGGGTACAGCAGATGCACCCATTTGGTTGCATATCGGCGGAGGCTTAATGGTTGGCCTTGGCGTTGCGGCTGGTTCATTCGGCATTATTTTATCCGTCTTCGCGCGCCATGTGGCACCGGAAAAAAGATCTATCGTCTTTGGCATGGGTACAGCCGCAGGTTCTGCCGGCATGTTCTTATTTTCACCGGTTTCCGTGAAACTAATCGAAGCCTATGGTTGGTCTAGCGCACTCCTCATCTTCTCCGCATTGATGCTTCTTATACCTCTGCTTGCCATTCCACTGAGAGGCAATGCAAATAGCTCAAGCGTTGCGGTTGATAATATGAACCAGACCGTGCGCAACGCTCTGAGTGAAGCATTGGGGCATAAGTCTTACCTGCTGCTAACATCCGGTTTTTTCGTGTGTGGTTTTCAGGTCGCGTTTATAACTGCGCATTTCCCAAAATATATTTCTGACCTTGATCTGAATATAGATATTGGCGGTTTTGCCGTTGCTGCTTGGGCGATCGGCCTAATTGGCTTGTTTAATATATTTGGTTCACTTGCTTCCGGCGTATTGGGTCAGAAATATTCAAAACCCATGATGCTTTCTTATCTTTATATTGGCCGCTCAATTGCGGTGACGCTCTTTCTCTTATTACCACAATCGCCCACAAGCATTATTATCTTCTCAATCGTGATGGGGCTATTATGGCTCTCTACCGTCGCGCCAACCAATGCGCTTGTTGCCATCATGTTTGGAACACGACATCTGGGAATGCTCGGCGGCATCGTTTTCTTCTCACACCAGATTGGGTCATTCCTCGGCGTATATATGGGCGGCTATTTGCGAGACGTTTATGGCTCTTACGACATCGTATGGTGGCTTGGTGTAGCACTTGGTATCGTGGCAGCCATTATTCATTGGCCGATACAAGAAAAATCCGTGGAACGCGCTACTGCCTAACGATCCATCGGATCATAGATAGCACAAGTCTCTGTACCGTGCGCGAGCAGCTTGCCATCAAGCGTTTTGAGCGTGCCTTCACAAGTCGCAAGCTTGCGCCCCATATGAATGACTTTAGCTTCGCAGATCACCTGACCAGTTTTATCAGTCATCGGGCGGATCAGGTTCACTTTAAATTCGGCCGTGGTGTAAGCCTTGCCAATCGGCACCATGGTCCAGACACAGCACCCAAGCGCGCTATCGAGAATGGTTGCAGCCCACCCACCATGCACCACACCGGCAGGGTTATAGTGATCTAATAATGGCGTGCCGCGAAAAACAACCCTGCCCTCTTCTGCTTCTGCCATAACAAAATTCATCCCCTTTGACATAGGCGGGCGAGGCAATTCCCCAGCCATCATTTCATGGCACAATTGAAGGCCTGACTTGGTCATTAAATCTTCTTGCGGGATTGTTCCAAAAATTAGATTGTCTGTGTGAATTTTATTCATGCGATTTATCCCCGCCTGCCTGTTTGATGATAGATTTAATAAACCCTCTACGTTCATCTGGGTATTTTATTCCGCGGGGTGTGTAAATATGACGTTCAAGAAAAAAGCCAGTAAGCTTGAATCCAGCTTCTATCTGATTTGATTGCGGCACTGTTGCCCAGTCTTGTTCATGGCGATTTAAGAAGCCTGGAAGTGTGAGCATTTTATCTGAGTAAGGTAAGCCCGCATCTTTAGAAACTGCGCGCCCAGATTTGGGCGATACATAGCTGAGCTGGTTGGTTTGCCCTGTTGACGCACACCGGTCGAGTTCAAGACCAAAGCCAAGCTCTTCCAGCATGGCGAGTTCAAACCGCACCATGAGAGAGGCAGCAATCTCGGAATGCTCGAAATTATCGAGGAGAACCAATGCTGCATTATATAGCTGAGGGTGTGGGTCACGCTCAGGCAGAAGTCGTAAATGCGAGGCCAACATTTGAATGCCGTAAATACCAGACGATGCGACCATTAAACTTGCTGCGCGCAATTCGCCCGCTTCGACTTGAAAAGTGCCAAGGTGTTCTTCAAGGCGCGCGCGCCATTCAACTGTTATTGAGTTGCCAGGTTGCAAGATAGGTCGCATACGTGAAGATCTGCCACCGCGCACAAGCCCCATATGACGCCCATGTGCTTTGGTCATTACTTCAATAATTGCGCTTGTTTCGCCATGTTTGCGAACGCCTAGAATCAGTCCTTCGTCTTGCCAGTCCATGACGCCAGTTTGAACTACCCAGTCGGGAATTCAAGTCCCATCTCACGGAAACGCGCAGGATCTGTGCCCCAGTTCTCACGCACTTTGACGAAGAGGAAAAGATGAACAGGCTGCTCAACTAATTCAGTCAATTCTTTGCGAGACGCTGTAGAGATCGCTTTAATAGCGGCGCCATTTTTGCCAATGATGATTTTCTTCTGGCTTTGGCGTTCGACATAAATTACCTGCGCAATGCGGACCGATCCGTCTTTTTTCTCTTCCCAACTTTCTGTTTCAACATGGGAAGCATAAGGAAGTTCCTGATGAAGGCGCAGGTACAGTTTTTCACGCGTTACTTCAGCAGCCAGCATGCGAAGAGGAAGATCCGAAATCTGGTCCTCGGGGTACATAAATGGCCCAGCAGGTAGATTGGCAGTAAGAAACGCCATGAAGTCTTTGCATCCATCGCCATTAAGAGCGGAGACCATGAAAGTTTCTTTAAACGCATAAAGCTCGTTAAGTTGCGCCGTTAATTCTAAAAGCTGGTCACGCTGCACTTGGTCAATCTTGTTGATAAGCAAAACTACAGGGCCAGAAACAGATGAAAGATTTTCAGTGATTTTTTCGATATCATCTTTGATGCCACGCTCTGCATCAACAAGCAGAACAGAAATATCCGCATCCCGCGCACTGCCCCATGCCGTTGAAACCATTGCTTCATCGAGCTTACGTCGTGGTGCAAAAATACCCGGAGTATCAACAAAGATCACCTGGCAATTTTCTTCAATCGCGATGCCGCGCATAACCGCCCGCGTTGTTTGAACTTTATGCGTGACGATAGAAATTTTGGAACCAACAAGCTGGTTCATCAATGTAGACTTACCAGCATTCGGCGCGCCAATTAGGGCAACAAAACCACAACGAGTTTCTTCTTTATTGCTGTCGGTCAAATATCTGTTTCCTCATCAATGTCTTCTTTCCAGACGCCTTCACGCATGAGCATTTCTTTTGCGGCGGCTTGTTCGGCAATGCGTTTTGAACTTCCCTTACCTTCGCAAGAAATCTTGCCTTTTACTTTAACACAAACTGTGAACTCAGGGTCATGATCAGGGCCCGTGCGTTCTTTTTGCGCATATCGAGGCGTATCAAGACTTCGGGAATGCGCCCATTCTTGAAGTGCCGTTTTAGAATCGCGCCTTGCGTTTTTACTATCTTCTAGCCGTTCTGCCCAAAACCGCTCGATAAACGTTTTTGTAGCTTCTAAGCCACCATCCAAATAGATGGAAGCTATCAACGATTCCATTACATCCGCTCGAATGCTTTGCATACGCTTGCCGGTGATCGTTTTTAGATCATCACCGGTGCGAATAAATTCGTGCAATTTTATTTCGTCCGAAATTTCAACCAACATGCTCCCACGCACCAATGCATTAAACCGAAGCGATAACTCACCCTCATCAGCATTTCTGAATTTTTCAAAAAGAAGCGTTGAAATGCAAAGACCAAGCACACGGTCGCCTAAAAACTCTAACCGTTCATAATGATTGAGTGACCCGCGTTTGTTGTTAACGCTTGTATGTGTAAGCGCCCGCTCTAGCATCACATGTTCGGAGAACTTGTACCCGATACGTTTCTCAAGGTGATCAAGAGATTTATGTTGCCCCTCCTGTTTTTTGGGGGACATGTTAAATTCCTTTAAAAATACGGCTCAGTCTTAGGTCTTCTGGCCATTTCCAAACTGCCAGTGCCGAAGTGCCACTTGCGATTGAGAAGAAGATTACTTCTGCTCTACCAACAAAGTTTTCAAATGGCACAAACCCAACGGTAAACCGGCTGTCTTCAGAATTATCTCGGTTATCACCCATCATGAAATAATGGCCCGGAGGCACTTCAAATACGCGAGTATTATCCCCTAAACCATTGGCGTTAACATCGAGTGTCATGTAACTAACGCCATTTGGCAGTGTTTCGCGATAGGCTGGTACTGGTAGTGCATTGCCTTCTTCATCAAGATAATTCTCAACACGTTCACGCTTAACGGCCTCACCATTAATATGTAGAACACCATTTAAAACTTGAATTTTATCACCAGGCAAACCAATTACGCGCTTGATGTAATCGAGTTGCGGGTTCGGCGGGAATTTGAACACTGCAACATCACCGCGTTCAGGTTCTGCAGCCCAAATACGGTCTGAAAAAAGCTCAGGCGAAAACGGAAATGAATGTTTTGAAAAACCATAGCTGAATTTTGATACAAACAAATAGTCACCAACAAGCAGCGTCGACTTCATGGAGCCCGATGGAATATTAAACGGTTGGTATAGAAATGTTCTAAGGACGAGCGCTATTAAAAGGGCTTGAACGATTACGGAAAATGTTTCCCAGATCGTACCCTTATTATTCTTGTCAGATTCAATGCTCAAAATTTTATTTCATTTCTAGGATGCGCGTTACGATTCTTTATTTGCTTCAATTATAACAAAAGCTTGCGCAAGGGGAAAATCATCTGTGATGGTTACGTGTATACTGGGTTCGTACCCACTGGGAACCATTTCCGCAAGTCTTTTTGCAGCACCGTTTGTCAAAACCATGGTGGGCTTTCCGCTTTTATCGTTTACTACGCCCATATCACGCCAAAAAACGCCATTGGAAATACCTGTGCCTAGTGCCTTGCAACATGCTTCCTTGGCTGCAAAGCGCTTCGCATAAGAGGCTGCTCTGTTTTTTCGTTTGTCTGATTTTGCTTGCTCGATTTGTGTGAAAACACGCTCTGAAAAGCGACTTCCAAATCTGTTTAACGATTTTTCAATCCGCCGAATATCAATCAAATCACTGCCAAGGCCAATTATCAAAATAATACTCCGCGAAACGCTAATTGTGTTCCCAGTCAATCTAACACTTAAAATAAATATTTGTAGGGTTAGGCAGCAGTATTTTGCAGTTTCTTTTCACGGCGCTTTTTTTGTGCTTGACGAAATTTAACAGAAGACCAACGAGTGATCATGTAAGCAACAATTGCAAATGCAATTCCTAGTGGCACCGCCCCAATTACCATGGGCTTCATTACTGGCTCCCAAATGCCAATAATCGTGTTCCAAACCCCCATCAGGCCTGCATCAAAAAAATCCAATTCAAGCAGACTTGAAAGCCCTTTACTGTCACCATCAATTGGCTTCCCAAACAATATTAAGCTACCAACTTTATATGTACCACCCCAGATAAATGGAAAGGTTAGCGGATTACCAAAAAAGGTGCCCATCGCTGCGGCAATAAAATTACCTGCGATGACGTAAGCAACCATAAATGCAATTAAAAAATGCAAACCAAGAAAAGGTGTGAACGAAGCAAAAACACCAGCTGCCACCCCAGCAGAGATTGCATGTGGTGAAGCTGTTAGGCGCATAATGCGCTTCAACATATATTTGACAGACCGGGCCCAGCTTCTTCTTGGCCATATGGCTACGCGAATAAGTTCAAGCCAGCCTGCGGGTGTTTTTCTTCCAAATAACATGGGAGCTTCACTAATTTCCAATCAAGTCGCTTTTTTGACTTCTAAGTCACATACAACAATAGCGTAAAGCACTTAACGAGGCGTTTCAGTTCTCATAAAAAATTGTTTATTAAAGGTTGCGACTTCCAGGCTTCACAGCAGGAAGCTTTGCAAGCTCTGGTGGTAAATTATCTGCTGCATATGCAGGCACTTCATATTCGGCCAATGCCACTAATGGCACACTGACATCAGACTTCCCTGCGGAACGATCTACAAGACAGGCTGCCGCTAAAACTTCTGCACCAATTTCTTGTAACGATTGTACAGTTTCACGAATGGACAAACCTGTTGTGACAATATCTTCTATGATGACAACACGGGCACCTTTTTCGATTTCAAAACGGCGTAGTTTGAAAACACCATCTTCACGTTCAACCCAAACATTTGGAACACCTAGATGGCGCGACGTTTCAAAGGCCGGAATAATGCCACCAACTGCCGGGCCAACTACATAATCAATATTACCATCGCAAAATGCTTCTACTTTTTGAGCGAGCGCTTTGCAGAGCGTTTCTGTTTTATCCGCATGCATGAAGACACGCGCTTTTTGTAAAAACACAGGACTATGCAAGCCAGAGGTTAGAATGAAATGGCCTTCAAGCATGGCACCACATTCTCGGAAAATTTCTAAAACATCTTCAGTATTCATTTAACCAATGATCCTCTGAACTTTCATAATTGCCGGGTTTTCTTTTAGTTCTTTTATAATTCGGGTTAGATGATTAAGGTCCCAGACATCAAGGTCAATCTCTAATTCCTGAAATTCATCCACTGATACTCGCAAGTTTAAGTTCCGAATATTACCATCATTGCGTGCAATGCAATCTGTAATCTTTGCCAAAACCCCAAGCTCATTCGTAATCAAGGATGAAATCTTAGCTGTAAATCTTTCTGGCTTATCAGGGTCTATATCCCAACGCACATCAATCCAGCGCTGCCGATCTTCTTTAAATGTCGCAAGTGTCTTAGAATCTTTATGATAAATTACAATGCCTTTGCCCGAGTTCAAGATACCAATAATATTGTCGCCAGGAACGGCACCGCCACCCTTTGAAAAAGTAACCGGTAAATCACTATCAATACCGCGAATTGGAACATGCGTAGGGTTTGCCTCTTTTACAGCAGACAGGTTCTTTTTATCCTTTTTAACTTTTGCACCTTCAGTCACCGCTGCGGTTTCATACTCAGGATATACAGCTTTAATGACATCATCTGTCATCATTTCACCACGTCCAACATCGGCTAGAATATCCTCACGGTGTTGGCGCGCAAGACGCGTCATTGCACTATCCAACATATCTTGGTCATAAGATAATTCTGCTTTTGCAAAGGCGCGCTCAAGAATACGAGCGCCGAGTGTGGAATATTGCTTACGTATGGCGAGCCTGCTCGCACGACGAATAGATGATCGTGCCTTACCGGTTGCAACCACAGCTTCCCAGGCCGCAGGTGGGCTTTGTTGTTCTGATCTAATAATTTCCACTTCATCGCCATTTGATAGTTCAGTGATGACAGGCATAATTTTACCATTGAGCTTACAGCCAATACAGCTATTGCCGATATCTGTGTGGACAGCGTAAGCAAAATCAATCGGTGTAGCGCCTTTTGGCAGCGTAATAATTCGCCCTTTTGGTGAAAAGCAAAAAACCTGATCAAGGAAAAGCTCAAGCTTGGTGTGCTCTAAAAATTCTTCCGGATTGTCAGCCTCTGCAAGTTGCTCGATTGTTTTGCGCAGCGATTCATACGCTTTACTTTCAGAGATTGTCTGACCACCTTCTTTATAAGCTGCATGCGCTGCAATACCGTATTCAGCAACTTCGTGCATTTTCTGCGTTCTGATCTGCAGCTCAACACGTTGGCGGAGTGGGCCAATAACGGTGGTGTGGATTGACTGATATTCGTTTTGTTTGGCAACAGAGATAAAATCTTTAAACCGCCCAGGCACCATCGGCCAATGCGTATGTACAATGCCAAGTGTGCGATAACAATCTTCGACAGTATCAACAATTACCCGAAACCCAAAAATGTCTGATAGTTGCTCAAAGGCAAGCGCTTTGCTCTCCATTTTTCTGAAAATCGAGTAAGGTTTTTTCTGGCGTGAAGCGACAGTTGCATGAATGTTTTTCTCAGCCAAATGTTTGACCAAGCCATCAGAAATATCTTCCGTCAAACTTCTGTTTTTTTCTGCAAGACCTTGAAGGTGCCGCGTGACAGTTTCATAGGCTTCAGGATTTATATAGCGGAACGATAGCTCTTCTAATTCATCCCGCAAATCTTGCATGCCCATACGTCCAGCAAGAGGGGCATAAATTTCCATCGTTTCAGATGCAATACGCTTACTTTTATCAGGGCGCATATGTTCAAGCGTGCGCATATTGTGTAAGCGGTCAGCAAGCTTGACGAGAAGAACACGAATATCGTCTGAAATTGCCAGCAATAAACGGCGCAGGTTCTCAGCTTGTTTTGCTTTGTTCGAAACAAGATCAAGCTTCTTTAGTTTGGTTAGGCCATCAACAAGTTGGCCAATCTTCTTACCGAACAGTTCATCAATTTCGCGCCGCGTAGCATCCGTATCTTCAATCGTGTCATGGAGGAGAGCAACGGCAACTGTTTCTTCATCCACGTGCAAATCCGTAAGAATTGCAGCAACTTCAAGCGGGTGTGAGAAATATGGGTCCCCGCTTTTACGCGTTTGTTCACCATGCTTTTGCATGGCATATACATAGGCCTTATTGATGAGCGCTTCATCCGGATTATCAATGTAACCGGCCACTCTTTCAACAAGTTCGTATTGGCGCATCATAGCAGTTGGTGTTTCCGATTAATTCTTGTCTTCATATAATAACAAAAGGCAGGTTGTTGAAACCTGCCTTTGATAATTTTCTGCAACTAATTTGATCAATGTATCAATAGTCATCCATCTTTTCAGGTGGAACCAAACCCTCAATGCCCGCGAGCAATTCTTCTTCAGATAAACTATCAAATGTAACATCTGATTGAGGCGCATCTGGTGCATCCGTGATCATTGGAGAATCAGAAACTTCAGGCACTTCTGGAATTGACTGGACATCATCGATTTCACTTTCAGGCTCATCAACTTCAACCTGTTTCTGTAATGAGTGAATCAAATCTTCTTCAAGGTCGCCAGGAGAAAGTGTCTCGTCAGCGATTTCTCTTAAAGCTACAACAGGGTTTTTATCATTGTCACGTGGTACAGTGATTTCGCCCCCACTGGAGATTTGTCTTGCGCGATGTCCTGCAAGTAAAACAAGCTCAAAACGGTTTTCAATCTTATCAACGCAGTCTTCAACGGTAACGCGTGCCATGTCGGTATCCTGTCTTGTATTGGAAGTTGTGTGGTGAGTATCGCGAAATTGCGCAAAACTCAAGGAAATTCGTAACTTTGAGGCGCATATTTTAAGTAAACACTAAAATGTATGCATATCGTGAATAGAGTTCATCCCGATTGTGCGTCCTAATCAGTTATATTTGGTCTTAATTTTTTAAAAAAATCTCATTTTGGGATTTAGATATTTAAAGGTTTTATTCAATGTTTGACCAACGCGAAAAGATCGCACTTTTCATAGATGGTGCCAATTTATATGCAACAGCTAAATCTCTAGGCTTTGATATAGATTATAAAAAGATGCTCAAATACTTTGATGGCCAAGGCTATATGCTGCGCGCATACTATTATACAGCACTCATCGAAGACCAAGAATATTCATCAATTCGTCCACTCATTGATTGGTTAGATTATAACGGATACCGCGTCATTACCAAGCCAACCAAAGAGTTCACGGATTCTGCTGGCCGCAGAAAAGTTAAAGGCAATATGGATATGGAGCTTGCTATTGATGCAATGGAATTATCCACCACTGTCGATCATGCAGTTATCTTCTCAGGTGATGGCGACTTTAAAACGCTCGTTCAGGCCCTTCAAAGGCGTGGCACAAAAGTCAGCGTTGTTTCAACATTATCAACCTCACCGCCAATGGTCGCTGATGATTTGCGTCGTCAAGCGGACTACTTCATTGAACTAACAGATATCAAGGATGATATTGGCCGCGCAGCAAGTGACACTGACAGTGGCCCGCATTATGACGATTATGAAGAGCTTGAATATGATGAAGCCATTTAAGGTTTGACATAGTATACGTATTCTCAGACAACAGGATTAAATGCCACTGAGAATAATAATATGAATGCATGTCTTCAAAATGTTGATCCAGATCATGATTGTAACATCTGCCCTCGTCTAAAAGCGTTTATCGATAAACAACGTGAAATCCACCCAGATTGGCATAATGGACCTGTTGATACATGGGTTTCTTCCAAAGGTGACGATGATGTTCAACTTCTAATCGTTGGTCTTGCACCCGGATTGCGCGGCGCGAACAGAACTGGCCGACCATTTACAGGAGACTGGGCTGGCGATCTTTTATACGCAACGCTAAAAAAATATAAATTTGCCCAAGGTGAGTATGGCGCAGATCGAAATGACGGATTAGAGCTTACGCAAGCAGCAATCACCAATGCGGTGAGATGCGTACCGCCAGAAAACAAGCCCATCGGTGCAGAAATCAATAATTGTCGTCCATTCTTGCTCAATACTTTTGCAAGATTTACTAACCTCAAAGCAATCGTGACGCTTGGTAAAATTTCACATGATTCTACCGTTCGTGCTTTAGGTGGAAAACTATCTGCCACCCCATTTGGGCATAATAAAAAACAAGAAGTTGGCGAGCACACTATTTTTTCCAGCTATCATTGCTCGCGATATAATACAAATACCGGTCGACTAACGGAAAGCATGTTTGAAGATGTGTTCGACAATGTTCGCAAACATTGTCGTTAGCAATCTCTCATCATTTGTGAGAGCCAATCCAATTCGCTGCCTATGCCATTTTCACTGACCGCATCAGCAGCCTTTAACCGCACTTCATCTGCTTTATTTTGATTAAGCTTCCAAGTGCTATCAATTTTGCTGATACTCATTTTTACGGGAACAATCTGACGTAGCATACGTTCATACGCTTCCTGATCCATCTTATCAGAAACCCATTGTTTCTTGGGCGCTAACCGCTCTTCCATTGATGCTGTTAGCCCTGCAAGCACATCATGTATTTGATCCTGCGGCAATATTGAAAGCGTGCCACGCACATGCACTGCTACATAGTTCCAAGTCGGCACTTGGTCATCAATCTTATACCAGTCGGGCGAGATATAACTGTCACCACCCAAAACAGAAATCACCGCATTTTGCGGCGTTTTTATCAACTGTAAAATTGGGTTAGAACGCACCAAATGAAGTTCAACTGTCTTATCATCATCTAACAGGCGAAAAGGAATATGGCTTAAGAGCGGCCCCTCTTCTGCATTTATCGCCAATGTTCCAAACCCACGCTGGCGGATAAACGCTATGTTGCGCGCTTCTTGTTCTTTTCTGAAAACCGGATTGGGGTGCATAACAAGTCTTAGCCCTTAGCCCTTCTCTCGCATCAGACGAGCCTTCTCACGGTTCCAGTCCCGGTTCTTAGCAACTTCACGCTTGTCGTGGGCTTTGCGACCTTTAGCCAAAGCAATTTGTAGTTTCGCAATGCCACGCTCGTTAAAAAATAACCTACTTGGCACAATCGTCAAACCTTCACGCTGGACGCCACCAATCAGCTTGGACATTTCTTTTTTATGCAAAAGAAGTTTACGGCGACGGCGTGGATTATGATTATTGCGATTACCTTCAAGATATTCAGGGATATAGCTATTGATCAGCCAAATCTCACCCTCTTCTTCTGTGGCATAGCTTTCCGCAATATTGGCCTTACCATTGCGGAGAGATTTAACTTCGGTACCCGTCAGCATAAGACCAGCTTCTAGCGTATCAAGAAATTCAAAATTATGACGCGCTTTGCGGTTGTCAGCAATTAGCTTGCCGTTCAAACTATCCTTTTTCTTGGGTGCCATTGTCTCATCGTTTCTCTATTAATTAATGAGGCCAGCATGAACCAGTGCATCACGAACAAGCATTTCAGTTTCATCTGCAATCGGTACTAATGGAAGACGTTGATTGTTTTCTGCGCGACCAAGAAGTGAAAGCGCATATTTTGCTCCACCCGGGTTTGGCTCAACAAACAAAGCGCTATGGAGTGGAATAAGCTTGTCCTGAATTTCAGCTGCTTTACCATAATCACCGGCAAGGGTTGCTTCCTGCATTTGTGAACAAAGGCGCGGCGCAACATTGGCAGTCACAGAGATACAGCCAACACCACCTTGGGCGTTAAAGCCAATTGCAGTCATATCTTCACCAGAAAGTTGGTTGAAATCTTTACCAACAATATGGCGCTGCTTTGATGGGCGGCTAAGGTCGCCAGTCGCGTCTTTAAGGCCGACAATATTATCGTACTCATCGAATAATTTAGCCATCGTTTCAACGCTCATATCAATGATTGAGCGTCCTGGAATATTGTAAATAATGATTGGAATGGAGATCGCTTCTGCAATCGCACCAAAATGCGCTTTTAAACCACGCTGATTAGGCTTGTTATAATAAGGTGTCACAACAAGCACAGCATTTGCGCCTGCATCTTCAGCATGCTGCGCTAGGTCAATTGCCTCGGCAGTATTATTTGACCCTGCGCCTGCGATAACTGGCACGCGGCCATTTGCAACTTCAACACAAATCTCCACAACGCGCTTGTGTTCATCATGTGTAAGCGTTGGCGATTCCGCGGTTGTACCCGCAGGAACTAGCCCATGACTACCTTCCTCGATTTGCCATTCCACAAGTGCGCGGAACGCCTCTTCATCTACTTTGCCATTTGCATCAAATGGGGTCACGAGAGCGGGCATAGAACCTTTAAACATTACAAACTCCGTTATATCGGGCTATTTATTATAAAATCTGGGCGACATTATCTGCGCATCGATCATAGCGCAAGAGAAGATCGATTTAGAAACTTCATTAATGGCAATAAGTAAGGTTTTGTTTATCCTATTTTCACCACTTTGCGTTCATATAGAGCAAATACGTTTTTTGTAAAAGACCAAGTGTTGATCATGATTAAAAATCTGACAGTGTCACTCCTAATGTGCTCCAGCTTAGCAATGGCGTTTTTGCCAGCGCATTCTGCCAGCATTGACCTGCTGTTAATCGAAGCACTACCAGTGCCAACACCACGGCCTGATTTAAAACACACAGGCAGCATTTCTAAAACCTATCCAGCACCAAAGCTAAAAACTGTATCAAGCGGCAATAAAACATCTGTATCTCCCATTAAAGGGACATTGGAACAGGGCTTAAGGGCGCTTTCTAAAAAAGATACAATCACTGCACTACGCATTCGCGCTGGTATGAAGGCAGGAAGTCTAGATCGGAAAATTCTAGCTTGGTCAATTGCACTTCGTGGCGGTGACGGCGTTACATCAACGGAAATTTCAAGCATTGCCCGAGATCTATCAAAATGGCCCGGCCATAAGGCCATGCAAGAGAATGCAGAAAAGGCACTAGCGCGTGAGAAACTTTCTTCACGTTCTGTGATTTCTGCTTTTGGCAATCAAAAACCAAGTTCGATTGAAGGTGCGATGTTGCTTGCATCCGCCAATTTAAACATCGGCAATCAACAAGCTGCAAACAAAGCCATAGCACCCTTTTGGCGGGATGAGAGTTTAACTCAATCACAAGAGAAGAAAATTCTCTCAACACTTAGTAAGGCACTCAATAAAAGTGATCATCATTTCCGCATGCATTCCATGTTATATCGTGATCGCTTGCGCGCAGGTGAGCGCATAGCAGGACAAGCAAAGCAGTTTAGCCTAGCAAAAGCGCGCGCCGCTGTTACGCGCAAAGCTTCAAATGCTGGCAGATTATTAGAAGCGGTTGCGCCAAGTTCAAAGCAAGATGCGGGGTATTTGTTCGCGCGTATTGAACATGCAAGACGACAAGGCAAATATGAGAAAGCGGCAAAACTGCTGCTCCCCTCTCCGCGCAAACAATCTGCATTGATTGACCCAGATGAATGGTGGGTAGAGCGCCGTATTGTCAGTCGTGAAATGCTGGAACGCGGACATCCAAAAACGGCGTATAAACTTGCTTCTCAGCATTCGGCAGAATCCGCAAGTGATATAGCAGATGCTGAATTTCACGCGGGCTGGTATGCGTTGCGTCATCTTAATGACAGCAGCACTGCACGCCGTCATTTTCAACGCATTATTGATGTCACGTCACGCCCCATCAGTCAGGCCAGAGGCCATTATTGGATGGGCCGTGCATCATCTGGAGACGCAGCACGCAACCACTACCGTGCAGCAGCAAAACATTCAGGCACGTATTATGGTCAACTTGCTGCAACCCGATTGGGCGTAAAGAAGCTCTCAATTTCCAAGGCAAAGCCAAGTGATGCAGAAAGAAAACTTTATAAATCTCGCGAACAAGTGCGTGCAATTAAACGACTTGAAGCACTTGGGTATAAATCTCGAGCGGCTGCATTCTACAGGCATCTGGCCAAAGAACTAACATCACCTGGCGAGCTTGCATTATTAGCTTACGATGCGGAACGCCAAGGCAATTATCCATTGGCAT
This sequence comes from uncultured Rhizobiaceae bacterium, assembly GCA_964645215.1. GTDB lineage: Bacteria > Pseudomonadota > Alphaproteobacteria > Rhizobiales > Rhizobiaceae > JAALLB01. Next base: position 16,214 of record CAZXZQ010000009.1, read on the forward strand.
TGAATGTCGGCAAGGTTGCATATCAACGTGGGCTACCTGTTGGCACGCTCTCTTGGCCTTTAGGCGCCATTCCTTCTAATGCTAAAATTGGCAATACAGGGCGGGCGCTGGCTTATGCGATTGCGCGGCAAGAAAGCACGTTTAATAAAGCGGCTGTGTCGCCAGCAAATGCGCGTGGCCTCTTGCAACTTCTTCCAGGCACCGCAAAAGCAGTAGCCCGCAAAAAAGGGCTTAAATACTCGTTCAAGCGACTAACCAGAGATGCAGGTTATAATGCAACACTTGGTTCTGCTTATCTTTCAGAGCAGCTCAATAAGTTTGGTAATTCTTACATTCTTACTTTTGCGGCATATAATGCTGGGCCTCGCCGTGTTGAAGAATGGATTGAACGTTTTGGTGACCCACGCGGCAAATCGCTAAACCAAGTGATTGACTGGGTTGAGCGCATTCCGTTTAAAGAAACCCGCAGTTATGTTCAGCGTGTTATGGAAAACTATCAAATGTATAAGACGCGAATTGGCGGCACAAATTTGAGTATCAAAAAAGACCTTACGCAAGGGCGCGGCTAATCGCTTAGCTTTTAAATTGCTATGCGATATGACATTGCTAAATTCTATTCTAGGTTTTAAGACAATATCTTTTAAAATAACAGGCAATGTAAATGCGTAATAACCCTGAAGACTTCGAGCAACATTATAGCAGCGCTAAAGATGGGCTTATGCTTGCAGGTAGGCTCTATGGTTGGCAGAATAAAGATAACTGTCCAGTCGTATGTCTAACTGATCACGCTCGTAATGGCTCAGACTTTCATGAGCTTGCACTATATCTTGCTTCTGAAGCTGGCAGTAATAGGCGTGTACTCGCATTAGATTATCGCGGCCGTGGTAAATCTGAATTCGACAAGCGCAAAGATAATTACGTACTTCCTACTGAAGCTGATGATGTTTTATCATATATAACCGCGCTTAATATTGGACATTTTGATCTGATTGGTTCTGCGCGTGGCGGTATGATTGCAATGATGCTGGGCGGCATGCGCGCAGGCAGTCTCAATAAAATTATTCTCAATGATATAGGCCCGGCAATCGATGCACGCGGCCTTGTGCATATCAAAAAATTGTATGAGCAATTTTCAATGTGTAAGAGCATGCAGCAAATTGAAACTGTACTTGTCAAATTTGGGGAACGCCATTTTCCCGCTCTTCCGCAATTCTATTGGGCTCTGGAAGCAAAGAGATTATTTGATGATGTCGACGGCAAGCTTGTCACGAATAATGACCCTTATGTTTCAAGTTTAATCAGCGGCATAAATCTTGATGCAAGGCCAACTGAAATGTGGGAGCAGTTTATCGGCATTCGTAAATTCCCACTCATGCTTGTACGTGGTGCATTAAGTGATTTACTGCCGATGGAAACTGTTAAAAAGATGCAGGCAATCCATAAAACAATGGAATTTGTTCAAGTTGAAGGACAAGGCCACGCACCAAAGTTGGAAACAGGTGACCTACCCCAAACAATTGCGGATTTCCTAAACAAATAAACCCGCAACATTTTCATGCTGCGGGTTCAAAATTTTAAAGACTCGTTTTAATTTAAGCTTTGCTTTTCTTCGCTAACTTAGCAGCTTGTTTAAGCCATTCATCGCGCTCAATACGACCACTGAATGAAAGCTTGCTGTTAAAGTCAGCAACATCCTTCTTTGTCCATGCTGCAATCTGATCAAAACGGTACACGCCAATGTCATGGAGTTTCTTTTCCAATACATTACCAATGCCCCAAATTTCTTGCAAATTATCTTTATTTGCAAAAGTTGGTTTTGGCCTTGGTTTCGGCGCAGCTTTCTTAACTGCCGGAGCAGGCTTAGGTGCTGCTGGTTTAGGAGTTGGAGCCGGTTTAGGCGCTGGCTTGCTAACCAATGGTGCTGGTGCAGGTGCAGCAACCGCTACTGGTTGAGGTGCCGGCGTAAAGAGATAGCGCAGGAATGAACCAAGCAAACAACCTAAAATAAATGCTACCGCTAATAGCAATAGTGATTGAATAATAAATACAGTCATAATTTTTCTCCAATCCTCACTTAGTTAGATTCGGCGGGTTTATATGTAACCCACCCAACGATTGCGCCTACGATAAAGGCTATAACCAACAGCCAAAACAGTTGTTCAATAAGATAAATCATAATTAAAACTCCCCTACTTAATAATCGATATTAAGGTACGGCGGTTTTTCGCACGACCTTCTGGTGTTTGGTTGGTATCAATCGGCTTAGTCTCACCAAAACCTTTGGCTACAACTCTTGATTGTTTAATACCAGCAGCAAGAAGAAATTGCTTAATCTTGTGCGCACGGTCATTACTCAATTTTAGATTATATCTATCTGAGCCACGAGAATCTGTGTGTCCTTCTGCTAAAACGCTAATTTCTGGACACGCATTCATCTTAGACGCCAATGATCTTACAACAGCCTCTGAGTCTGGTAGAAAATCAGAGCTATTGGTTTCAAATTGAATGACATTACCATCAATCAACTTAGATACATCAGCAGCACAAGCATTTGGCGCTTTAGCCACGAACTCAACCTGACCTGCTGTAACTGCAGCTGCTTCAGGCGCTCTAATTGCTACATCTAATTTGTAAGCATATGGAACACCTTTAACAATCACATTTGTTGCAAGCTTTTTGATGTTGTTGTTTTTAGCAGCACCAGAAACTGCGATGCTATCACCTGCGATCTTAGCTGAACCACTTTCTAGGAATTTAAGGCCCTTAGAAATTGCAGTACGTGCTTCATCAAAACCATCTGGTTTGCCAAGTGCAAGAGTTTGTTGATCCGTAACTTCGCTACCTGCAAATGTTGACTTAACGCCATCAAGTACAGAAGCACGTTCATCATCACTTGCTACATTACCAGTGACAGTAACGTTTCCTTCAACCTTAGAGACACCCCAAATATAAGGGTCAGCTGTTGGAATAACAGGCGCTTCAACATACTCAACTGAACCAGCCTTAACTGCAGCAGAATCTGGTGCCTGAATAAATACATTCAGATCATATCCAGATGGCATCGCTTTCGTTATTACGCGACTGGCCAAACCCTTGATGTTATTGTTTTTGGCTTTACCAAATACATTTACCTTAGTTCCACTCACTGAAGCAGAACCACTTTCAAGGAATTTCAAACCTTTTGAAACTGCAACGCGTGCACCATCAAGGTTATCCGGTTTACCACGGCCCAGAGTTTGTTCATCTTTTACTTCGCTAACGCCAAGTGCGGATTTAACACTATCAAGCACTGAGGTTCTTTCGTCATCGCTGACAACATTACCTGCAACGCTCACACCGTTTTCATCCTTTGCGACGCTCCACAAATATGGATCAATCACCGGTGGTTTTTCAACAAATGCAACTTGTCCACCAGCTTGCGCTGATGATTCTGGTGCTCTGATTGCCAAATCCAAATCGTAACCTTCAGGCATTTGTTTTGTAATCAGTCTCTCAACCAAGCCCTTTACGTTATTATTTTTTGCAAGACCAGAAACAACAACGCCGGTTCCTGCAACTGAAGCTGAACCGCTTTCAAGGAACTTCAAACCTTTTGCAAGTGCAGTACGTGCACCATCAAGATTATCCGGTTTACCAAGGCCCAGAGTTTGCTGGTCATCAATTTCAGCACCGCCCAAAGCAGATTTAACCGCAAATGCAACAGTTGCGCGCTCTGCATCACTTGCTACATTCCCTGTTAGCTTTACGCCAGTTTCTGATTTTGAAATACCCCAAACATATGGGTTCACTGTTGGGATAACAGGCTCAGCAGGTGATGTTTCCTCTACCTTGGCAGGTTTCTCAGTAACATTGATACCGATGATATCAAGACCGTCGAAATTTGCCCCCTCAACTGCAGATGTAAATCCTGCTAAGGTTGAACCTTCCGGCAAAGCTCCATCAAAAATCATATCTGAATTATTGATCTTCGCAAAACCACTTTCGAACATTCCAATAAGTCCTGGAAGCTCACCTGTTGATACAGGCCAGTCAACACCATCTGGTGCACCAACCGCAATTCCAAGATTGTTCTCAATCTCAAACCCAGGATTTGCAGATGCAAATTTTTCACCAATGCTGGATTTTGCTTCAAGACTTGAAACAAACCCGTCTAGTGTAACCTTTCCATCGCTTTTCAGCGCATCAAACGTATAAGGAGATACAGCCGCTGGCGTAATATCCTGACTGGCAATTTCCATACCAGAAGGTACGTTTGACAAATAATCCAACGTACCTTGGTAATCAGGAATGCTCTTCGCTGCACCGACTACAGAAATAGAATTATCAGAGATTTTTGCTGTTCCGCTGTCTAGACCAGACAAAGCGCCAATAGCATAAGCGTTAATTCCCGATACATTATCCGGATGTCCGCGCGCTAGCGTAATATCATCAACAACCTCAAGACCACCACTACTTTGTTTTGCAGCACTGATTATGTTTGCGCGCTCTTCATCACTTGGTGCAAAGCCAGAGACGGTTAACTTGCCGTCATTCTTATTAGCAGAAAGTGTATATGGTTTTATGACAGGGATCAGCTCGGTATTTTCGCGCACAACTCGCACACCATAAACATCGCTTGCAAGTTTGCTTGCTTCTGCAACCGCAGCCTCGGAAGGCGCTGTGCCAGATAGTGTAATATCGCGACCACTAATATCTAGATTTGCCCAACCATGTTTTGAGCTTAGTTCATTTGCAGCACCAGATGAAAGCTCACCTTGAATTGGTTCTGTCTTTATAAAAGCCGTACCTGCTGTAAGAATAACCGTAGTAATTACACCCGGCCATACCCATTTTTTCCAATTATACATTTATAACTCCCTGCTGAAGCTTTGAAAAAATTGCCTCAATCCCTAAAATTTTCTATTTTTTAGAGACTATCAACTGGAAATGCAATCACAGGGCACTTGAAAATTAACAAAATCCTAATTCTGGTTAATAGGCACAAATATCGCAATAAGCAACAGTATAGCATTGTTATCGGCAACATTTTTTAAAAATTGGCACCATTCGCTGTATGAAATGAGAACGACTTATTTTCTGCATATCTAATGAAAAAAGCCTTGTTTTCGTTTCTCTTCTATCCTATCCCGATAAGTGGACAGGTGGCCGAGTGGTCGAAGGCGCTCCCCTGCTAAGGGAGTAGGCGAGGAATCGTCTCGAGGGTTCGAATCCCTTCCTGTCCGCCAGTCAGTCATATACGAACTGACGTGTGACATACCCCTTTAAAATAGTGTCGTTGTTTCCGCGGGTTAGCGGGATATGGTGTAAATTTTTGTACCGGAGATATGGGATTTGGAGACGATATTGAGGCATTTTGCGCATTCGTCTCCCGAGGGGTAAAAAAGTGGGACGAAGTTTTGGCGGTGATTTGGTTTCAACTTTCAAAGCCAAGTTGTAAGTCATCACCGTCTAATGGGCAGATTGGTTTAGTTGCCTAAGGGAGTGATGACTTATAGTTACGATAACTGAAAATTACTCACGATTATTCAGGACAAACATTTATTTCAAATGAGCTGTCGCCTCAATTTCGATCAAGGCCTGATCTTCTATTAGATCCGACACAACTACAACTGACATTGCAGGAAAATGCCTTCCGAAAACGCGGCGATAGGCAGCGCCTACATCTTTTTGTTTTGCCAAATACTCGCGTTTGTCTTTAATGAACCAGGTTAACCGGGCAATATCAGACACGGAACCACCAGCTGCTGTAACAATATCCGAAATATTCTGGAGTGTTTGTTCCATCTGGCCAACAAAATCATGAGCCTCAAACACCTGATCTTTGTTCCAGCCAATCTGCCCTCCAATGTGCAAGACATTATCTTCTGACAGCATTCCATTCGCATACCCTTTGGCCGGAGCCCATCCTTCAGGCTGAATTGTTTTTAATGTCATTTTTGATCTTCCATAAATTGCTCGATGCTTGAACGGATAGTTTCCGGCCAGGCAGTTGGACGTCCTTCTCGATTGGTGCTTACCAAGGTAGACGTTGTTTCAAAGCGAAGCTCTGAGTGGCAGGAGACCCTTGTAAATAAGTCCATGCTTGTGCGGCCTAGGTTTTTAATTTTCATCGAGATGTTAAGTACATCACCCTGGCGGCTTGGCGACTTGAACTGAGTTGATATCGCAACAGTTGGAACACCGTGTGTTTCATGCATTTTTGAGAATGCCCAACTCAGTTCAGCTTCAAAAAACTCTTCAACTACATCGTTCATCATTTCAAAATAGCGCGGATAGAAAACAATTCCTGCAGGATCGCAATGCTTGAACATGACCTTTTGCTCATAGATAAACGCCATCATACACCTATATATTTTTCAGTAATCTTAGGTGTCAGCTTATTAATTTTGCCTGCCCAAACAGTTTGCCCCTTTTCAAGAATGACAGCACTGTCACAGACAGATTTGAGCTCTTTGACAGATTTATCAATCACTAGAATTGAAAGCCCTGTTTCTTTCTTAAGTTTCGCAATCGCTGTCCAGATTTCCTGACGAATAATAGGCGCCAGCCCTTCTGTTGCTTCGTCTAAGATTAACAGTTTTGGAT
>CAZXZQ010000010.1:0-21554 GCA_964645215.1 uncultured Rhizobiaceae bacterium
AACGTACAGCATTGGCGGAAGCGGAAATCGAATATGAAATGTATGAGTCCGATACAATCTGGGCGAAGTTCCCGATTGTTTCTGGCTCAGATGAACTCAATGGCGTGCCGGTTGTTATCTGGACAACCACGCCTTGGACAATCCCAGGTAACCGCGCGATCTGTTATTCCCCCAAAATTAGCTATGGCCTCTATGAAGTGACCTCAGCTGAAATGGATTTCGGCCCGCAACCGGGCGACAAACTTATTTTTGCAGATGCTTTGGCAGAAGAATGCTTTGCCAAGGCAAAGCTTGAGTTTAAGAAAATCCGTGACGTCATTGGTTCTGAGCTCTCAAACCTCACCTGTGCGCATCCATTACGTGGGTTCAATGAGGCCTATGCGTTTGATGTGCCGCTATTGGATGGTGATCACGTGACTGATGATGCAGGTACAGGTTTTGTACATACGGCTCCGGGCCATGGTCGTGATGACTTTGAAATCTGGATATCGCGCCGCAATGAAATCGAAGCCAAGGGCATTTCTTCCGAAATTCCTTTCACAGTTGCCGATGATGGCTCTTACACAGATGAAGCGCCGGGCTTTGGTAATGCACGCGTGATCGACGACAAGGGCAAAAAAGGTAAGGCAAACCAAGAGGTGATTACAGCCCTTATTGGTCAAAACAATCTCTTTGCTCGTGGTCGTGTGAAACATGAATATCCGCATTCATGGCGTTCGAAGAAACCAATCATTTTCCGAAACACACCACAATGGTTTGTTTACATGGATAAGGATGGCGTAATTGGCGATGGTGTGTCCTCTAATGCAGGAACGCTGCGCCAAACCGCGCTTTCTGCAATTGATGAGACGCGCTTTGTGCCCGCAGCTGGTCAAAACCGTCTAAGAGACATGATTGAAAAACGTCCTGATTGGGTGCTTTCTCGTCAACGTGCTTGGGGTGTGCCGATTTGTGTGTTCCGCAATCCGGAGACCAATCAGGTTATTCCGGGACCAGGTTTTGAAAAATCAGACGAATTGGCTCAAAGAATTGAGCAATCGTTCATTTCTGAAGGCGCTGACGCATGGTTTGCCGATGGTGCGAAAGAGCGTTTCTTGGAAGGTATTGTCGATAATGCGAGCGAATGGGAGCAGGTGCGTGATATTCTCGACGTCTGGTTTGATTCAGGTTCAACGCATGCGTTTTGTCTGGAAGAACGCGATGATCTCAAATGGCCAGCTGATCTCTATCTTGAAGGCTCGGATCAGCACCGCGGCTGGTTCCATTCGTCTCTGCTAGAAAGTTCGGGAACACGTGGTCGCGCTCCTTATGATGCAGTGCTGACGCATGGATTTGTGATGGCGGAAGACGGTCGCAAAATGTCAAAATCACTTGGCAATGTCGTGACGCCGCAAGAAGTTATCAAACAGTCTGGTGCAGACATTCTTCGCCTTTGGGTGTCATCTGCTGATTACGCAGAAGACTTGCGCATTGGGCCTGAGATCCTCAAAACATCCATCGATGCTTATCGCAAAATGCGGAACACACTGCGTTGGATGCTTGGTACGCTTTCGCATTATGACGGAGAACAAGTAGCCGTTTCGGATATGCCGGAGCTCGAGCAGCTTATGCTGCACCGTTTGGCTGAGCTCGATGAAGTGGTACGTCAGGGCTATGATGATTTCGACTTCAAGCGAATTTTCTCCAACCTGTCGAATTTCATGAATCTTGAATTGTCCTCTTTCTATTTTGATATCCGTAAGGACGCGCTTTACTGCGATGCGCCATCGAGCCAGCGCCGCAAAGCGTCACTCTTTGTGGTAAAACAATTGTTCGACTGTATCGTGCGTTGGATGGCACCGATGATGCCATTTACAATGGAAGAAAGCTTCCAGAGCGAAGCAGGTTCGCAAGAAAATTCTGTTCACATGGAGCAATTTGCGGATATTCCTGAAAATTGGAAAAACGATGCGCTTGCAACCAAATGGCAGAAGATCAGAATGGTTCGTAGGGTCATCACCGGCGCACTAGAAATCCAGCGGCGTGATGGAGAAATCGGTTCTTCGCTTGAGGCTGCACCCATTGTTCACATAAATGACAATGATTTGATGGCCGCAATTGAAGGTCAGGACATGGCCGAAATTGCCATCACGAGCGCCATCGAAATCTTAGGCAGCGAGGCACCGCAAAGCGCATTCTCAATGTCTGAGGTCCATGGCGTATCCGTGGTCACTAAGGCTGCAGAAGGCATAAAATGTGCTCGTTCCTGGCGAATTTTGCCAGAAGTTGGCACAGATCCGGAATATCCCGACATTTCTCTGCGTGATGCAGATGCCATGCGGGAGATTGAGAAGGCCAGTTAACCATTGTGTGAGCAGGCTCGCTCAGTTGTTGAATAACCCATGGTTTTAGGGTATATGAGGCATAGAAAATAAAAAATAAAGCGGGTATTTTAGGTGTAGTCGCTTTATTGCCTTAATTTTTACGGATTATGAATCCAGTAAATTTGGGGCTCTCTTAGCATTATGGGATTGATCATGAAAAGATTTTCAGCAGTTGCTTGTGTCATAGTTTCTGGCATTACTTTGAGTGCATGCTCAAATGTAGGAAATACATATGGAACCGGATCATCACATGAACTTGCTACACTCAAAGGCTTGAGTTCAATGTTCAATCTAAGAGCGCAAGAAAAAGCTAAGATTGATTATACGCCGCGCCCAGATTTAATCATGCCGGCAAATAAGAATGTTTTGCCAACACCGGCTGATGCTTCAAATGTGGATGATCAAAATTGGCCTGTCTCGCCGCTAGAGCGCCAGGCAGCTGTTCAAAATGCAGCGCCTGCTGCTGACAATAGAACCAGAAATCCTGGTGGACTTGATGCTGAATTCGCTACCAGCGAAAAACAGGGCATTTTCAAGCAAAGCGAAAATAGAACCGCTAGGTATGACCCATCCGTAGACAATGTCAGAGCAACAGGCGCAACTGAAGTTCTAAGAGAAATTCAACAAGGCAAAAATAAAAATAATAGACAAGCAGCCTTGGCTAGAAAAGAACAGCTAACCTATACAAGAGGCAGTGGTGCACGCCGGTTCTTAACGGAGCCGCCTGTTGAATACCGCACGCCAGCAGCAACCGCAGATGCAGGTGAGTTGGGTGTCTCTAATGAGGTGCTGGACGAGCGTCAAAAGCGTGAAGCTCAAATTGCTAAAGATGCAGAGCGTGGTATTATTACGCCAAACGTGAACTAGCGTTTATTTTTAAAAAAGTCTTTCAAGATTTTAATGCAGTCAGATTCCATAATGCCTGAATATACTTCTGGGGCATGGTGGCATGTTTTGTCTGAAAAATATCGTGTTCCGCTTTCTACTGCACCAGATTTCTTATCTGTCGCGCCATAGTAAAGTCTGCGAACACGCGCAAAAGAAATTGCGGCAGCGCACATTGGGCAAGGCTCCAAGGTTACATATAAATCGCATTCTGGCAGGCGTTCTGATTTCAGAAGTTCACATGCTTGGCGTATTACTAAAACTTCTGCGTGGGCGGTTGGGTCTTTTAATTCCAGTGTGCGATTGCCATTTGCTGCAATAATCTGATCTTTATGAACAAGCACAGCACCGATAGGCACTTCGCCTCTTTGCTCTGCAAGTTTGGCTTGTTCAAAAGCTTTTGCCATAAAGCTTGATTTTACAGCCATATTAGCCCACCACATGTATCTGAATTTAAGTTTCGCATTTTAGGTCCTGACCCTACTTACTTTAACAGGTTTTCTGTCATGAAAAATAGTGTGCCTCAAAAAGGCAAAAGAAAAACAGATAAACCAGCGCATATGATGCCTGCTGATGCAGGTAAAAAAGAGCGCATTGCAAAACGCATGGCAAGAGCAGGATTATGTTCACGCCGTGAAGCTGAAACCTGGATTGCTGCAGGACGTGTGAGCGTGAATGGAAAGTTGCTGGAAACCCCTGCATTTACGGTTGATGGCAATGACCGTATCGAGGTTGATGGGAATATACTCGGCGGCAAAGAACGCACAAGGCTTTGGCTTTTTCATAAACGCGGTGGAACAGTTACAACAAACAAAGACCCAGATGGCAGAAAGACTATTTTTGAAGGGCTACCGGAAGAGTTGCCGCGTTTGATGACTGTTGGGCGGTTGGATATCAACACAGAAGGGCTGATGTTGATGACCAATGATGGCGGTTTGGCACGTGTTTTGGAGCTGCCTGCTACTGGTTGGTTGAGACGGTACCGCGTGCGCGTGCATGGCACGGTCAAACAAGAAGCATTAGATGATTTGAAAAACGGCATTGCCGTTGACGGTGTTTTATATGGTGCGATTGAAGCACAACTTGAACATGTTCAAGGCAGTAATTCCTGGCTGAGTGTTGGCTTACGCGAAGGTAAAAATCGCGAAATAAAGAAGGTAATGGGTGCGCTCGGCTTGGAGGTCAACAGGCTAATCAGAATTTCATTTGGTCCCTTCCAATTGGGTGATCTGCCTGCAGGTACAATCATGGAAGTTAGAAGCAGAACTCTACGTGAGCAACTAGGTGAGAAATTAATCCAAGAAGCCGGTGCTGATTTCGATGCGCCGATAATTAACCTAGCGCCTGAAGTAACCAGAAGCGCTACAAAAGCGGCAACAGAAAATAAGCCGAAGCGCAAGAAGCAAGAAAAAAGAAAGCAAGGCACGGTGCGTGATGAAACGCTCTCTCGTTTAACCACCAGTAAAGGCGAGGATAAGAAGGGCGGTTTCAAAAAAGGGAAACCAAAAGGCCCGCGCTCGCCCAATAAATCTAGATTTGAAAAGCGCAAATAATGCGAATTGTTGCAGGCAAATATGGTGGCAAGCGCCTTGCAGCGCCAAAAGGCATGGCGACACGTCCCACAACTGACAGAACGCGCGAAAGCCTTTTCAATATTCTGACGCATAAAATCGAGTTTGATGGCATTCGGGTTATTGATCTTTTTGCAGGCACAGGCGCTTTGGGTCTTGAAGCACTTTCCAGAGGTGCGGGCTTTTCTCTCTTCATTGAAGAAGCAAATTCTGCAAGAGCTGCTATTCGTACCAATGTTGAAAAATTAGCGGTTATGGGCAATACAAAAATCTTTAGACGTGATGCAACCAAGCTTGGTTCTATTGGCAAAATGCCTCAATTTGATATTGCGTTTATGGACCCGCCTTATGGCAAAGGGCTAGGTGAAAAATGCGCAAAATCGCTGTTGCTCGGCAATTGGCTTAAGCAAAATGCATTAATCGTGTTGGAAGAAGCGAGCGAAGCATTTCCTGAAGTGTTGAATGGATATGAACTGCTTGATTTGCGTAAATATGGAGAAAGCACGATTGGTTTATTTGAATGTCATCCTGATGCCACTATATGAAGTAACGAATAGATTTTATTGGTTTATTGATATGAAAAGAATTTACATTGCATGCCTTTTTTTCTTGGCTTTTATAGTTTCAAGTTACGCAAATGAAGGCCCAGAAATTTCAGAGTATAAACTGGATAATGGGCTTAAGCTTATTGTCATACCGGATAGGCGCGCACCCGTTGTAACGCATATGGTCTGGTATAAAGCTGGGTCTGCTGATGATCCGATTGGCAAATCAGGCATTGCGCATTTTCTGGAGCATTTGCTTTTCAAGAAAACCAAGAACTACCCTCAAGGGGAATTTTCTACTGCCGTTTCTGAAATTGGTGGGCAGGAAAATGCGTTCACAAGTTATGATTATACGGCTTATTATCAAAAAGTTTCGCCCGCTGCTTTGCCAGAAATGATGAAATATGAATCTGATCGCATGCGTAACATCGTGATCACGGATGATGTTGTTATTCCTGAACGCAAGGTGATATTGGAAGAACGCGCTGGCCGTATTAATAATAGTCCAGGTGCTATTCTTTCAGAGTTCACGCAATCATCTTTATTTGTACATCATCCATACGGAACCCCCATCATCGGGTGGGAGCATGAAATTAGTGAACTTACTGGCCAAGATGCACTCGATTTTTATGAAAAATGGTATCAGCCATGGAACGCAATTGTTGTGGTCGCAGGTGATGTAGAGCCTGATGACGTTTTCGAAATGACAAAAGCAACCTATGGCAAAGTTGAGGCATCACAACCTGAAATAATAAGAAAACGTGTAACCGAGCCTCAGCCTGTTGTTGCTAAAACACTGCAATATAAAGATGGCCGTGTCACAAACCCATCTTGGCAGCGCTCTTACTTGGTTCCCTCCTATCGCTTGGGGCAAGAGCGCGAAGCGGAAGCACTTGATTTATTGAGCGCCATTCTGGGTGGGTCAGTAACAAGTCGCATTCATAAAGAGCTTGTATTAGGTAAGGAACTCGCGACAAATGCTGGAGCTTGGTACCAAGGATCGTCTCGTGAGATGAGTACTTTCGGTCTTTATGCAAGCCCGCGTGGCGAAGCAGAACTTGATCAATTAGAACAGGCTCTTTTGGAAGTTGTCGATAAACTTGTTGAGGAAGGTGTTACTCAAGAAGAGCTCGACAAAGCCCGCAAAACCTACCTGAAGTCTATTATCTTTAGCCAGGATAGTCAGGTATCACTTGCTCGTATTTTTGGCTCTGTCTTATCCGTGGGTGGCACAGTCAAAGATTTCACGAGCTGGTCAGATAAATTAAATGCAGTGACGGTTGAAGACATTAACAAGGTTGCTAAAAAATACCTTCTTCATGATAAATCTGTTACCAGCAAATTGCTGCCAAAAGAGGAGGGGTAATTTAAAATGCAGATAATGTTTAATAACTTACTCCGCCCAATTTCTAGCGTGTTCTTACTTGTTTTATTTTTAGCGACATCAACGCTTGCCTATGCGGTTGAAATCAAGCAAGTCACAAGCAAACAAGGCGTGAAAGCACTGCTTGTCGAAGATTACACTCTGCCTATTATTGCGCTTTCATTTTCTATTGACGGTGGCAGTACGCAAGATGAGGTTGGCAAAGAAGGTACGTTACGTTTAATGACGGCGCTCTTGGATGAAGGTGCCGGCCAACTTGATAGTTCTGCTTTTCAAGCGCTGTTGGAAGAGCAGGGCATAAGCTTGGGCTTTTCATCTTCAAGAGATAGTTTTTCTGGAAGGCTTCGCATGTTGCGCGATGACCGTGAACAAGCATTTGAGTTGATGAATTTGGCACTTAAAAAGCCGCGCTTTGATGCTGATGCAATTGAGCGTATGCGTGATGCGATCCGTACTGGCATTATACGTTCAAAAACCAGCCCCGGTGCCAATGCATCCAAGGCACTGCGTAATGCATTATTTCCAGATCATGAATATAGCAGGCCGCATCAAGGAGATGAAACAACAATTGATGTGATCACGCGTGAAGATATTGTTGCAATCAATCAGAAAATCCTGACGCGAGAAAATTTATACATAGGCGTTGTTGGTGCTATTTCTGCTGATGAACTTGAAGTTGTTCTTGATCAGCTTTTCGCTGGACTACCGCAAAAATCCCAAATTAAACTGGTTGATGAAATAAAACCGCAGACAGGTAAAACAATTACGCTTGAAATGCCTGTGCCAAACGTATCGATCTCGCTTGCGTATAATGGCATTAAACGCAATGACCCTGATTTTTTTGCAGCCCATTTAATGAACCATATTCTGGGTGGTGGAACTTTCTCATCTAGGCTTTATACAGAGATCAGAGAAAAACGCGGACTTGTGTATGGTGTGAATTCTGGCATCGCTACACTTGATCACACGGCCTATCTTTCTGCAGGCACGTCTACGCGTCCTGAGAACCGTGAAGAAACGCTCAATCTGATTAAACAAGAAGTGCTAAAAATCGTTACGGATGGTGTCACGAAAGATGAGCTTGATAAGGCTAAAAAATATGTCGCAGGCTCTTATGCAATTAATAATCTTGATACGTCATCTAAAATTGCGGGTGTTTTAGTTGCGCTGCAAAGTGAAGAGCTTGGATTGAATTATATTCAAACGCGTGAAAAGCAAATCGCTGAAGTGACATTAGAGGATATTAATCGTGTCGCAAAACGCCTGCTCGATGTTGAGCCAACAACAGTAATTGTGGGCCCGCCAGTGCAATAAATTGAGTTTTGCTATTTTGCTTTTGCGCTTAGTTTACGGGCTTGAGCAGAGGCGATTGCTTTAGACAAAATCCGTTCAAGCATGTCTGGCTCTTCAGGTACAAGCTCCACTGGTACAGCAATGGATTCGTCCGCCAAGCGTTGCGGCGCATCGCCCATGGATTGCAATCGCGCATGGTCTTTGGTTGTGGTGACAACTTTTAGTTTTTTTCGCTTTGCCTTATCAAGCAAGTCTTCACATTCTTCGCGTGTATAAACATGATGGTCGCCAAATTCGGCCTTCTCAACCACGTTCACACCGATCTCAGAAAGGGTGTCGAAAAACTTGCCGCCATCAGCAATGCCGGCAAAAGCCAATACATCCATTTTTTTGAATTTTGATTTGCCGATAACTTTAAGTCGGGCTGTGAAAACCGGCTTGCCTGCACGGGCAGCTTTGCGAATGGTTGTTATTCCTTTTTCACCTTTGCCTGTAACAAGTATCGCATCCGCATGCATTAATTGTGCTTTTAATGGCATGCGCATTGGGCCTGCTGGAATGGTGAACCCATTCCCAAGTCCACGCTTGGCATCAACGACTACAAGGTTATAGTCTTTTTGAAGGGACGGATTTTGAAAGCCATCATCCATGATGATGATGTCACACCCTTGGTCTTCTAAAAGCTTTGCACCAATTGTTCTGTCTGTTGATACAACTGTCATATTCTGTTTTGCGTGAAGCAGTGCTTCGTCACCCACATCATAAGCGTTATGGCGTTCAAGATTAACAATTGTCGGTGCTGTAATGGCACCACCATGGCCGCGAGATAGGATGCCGGGGCGATAGCCTTTTTTGCGTGCATGTTTTGCAAGAAGTTGAGTGGTTGGTGTTTTCCCTGCACCACCTGCAATAAAGTTACCAACACAAATAACCGGAATAGTTGTAGAATAGGAATGTTCGGTCTGCATCCTACGATGCGCTATGCTGCCATATACATAGGAAACAGGCCAAAGCAAAAATGATTGCCAAGCGAGGTCTTTCCACCAAAAGGGAGGGGCCTCATTCGCAGCCATTACCCATGTCCTTCCAGATTGCGCTTTATTGTCAGTGGGAACAAATAAGAATCTAAAATATGATTTGTCTTATCAAGCGCGCCACTCATTTGATGAATAGTATCATGCGCTGCAGCTATCATCTTCTCACGTTCTTCCGTGTTAACCAGCAGATACTCAACATTTGCCGCAAGCATTTTTTCATCAGAAACGAGCCTCACCGCACCGGTATTCAGAAGCCCACGATATGTGTCTCTAAAGTTTTGTACATTTTGTCCTGATACAATTGCAGTGCCTGTCATGGCTGGCTCAAGTGGGTTTTGACCGCCTGAAGATTTTAAACTTTTGCCCATAAAGCAAACGGTCGCGAGCCTCAGATAAAGTCCCATCTCGCCAATGGTGTCACCCATATAGATATCGGTCTTGGACGAGATTTTTTCATTATTGCTGCGGATAGCAACATTAAGCCCTGTTTCTTTTAAATGCGCTGAGACACCGGCGCCACGCTCAGGATGTCTTGGCACAATGATTGTGAAAATTCCTGGGTATTTTTTCTTCAGCATTTGGTGAACTTTGCCAATCGCCTCTTCTTCCCCTTCATGGGTACTAACTGCCACCCAGCAATAGCGATCACCAATATCATTTTTTAATTGCTGCAATTCGTTTTCGTTAAAGGGAAGTGAGTCTGTATCGACTTTCAAATTGCCTGAAACATCAACAGGGCGAGCGCCAAGGTTTTTAAAGCGTTCAGCATCCATCTCGGATTGGGCAATAACATGAGAGAAGTTTTCAAATAACACGCCAGCAAATCCAGTCGCGTTTTTCCAACGCTTATAAGATTTGTCAGACATTCTGGCATTGACCAAAATTGTAGGCACTTTTCTGTTGGACAATTCCATCAATGTCATTGGCCAAATTTCAGACTCGGTAAAAATAGCAACATCCGGCTGCCAGTGATCCAGAAATCTTGTAAGAGCGGGTTTCAGATCAAGCGGGACATATTGATGGAAACTTTCTCTAGGCAAGCGCTGTCTAACAATTTCAGCAGAGGTCACCGTACCAGTGGTCATGATCGTGTAAATACCAAGTGAGTTCACGTGCTCAATCAACGGAATGATAGCATTTGCTTCGCCAACACTTGCCGCATGAAACCAAATAATAGGGCCACTGGGTTTATCTGCACTTGGATAACCGTAGCGTTCATATCTACGCTCACGATCTTCTTTTCCTTTGCGCGCGCGAAGTCGCAAAAAAGGCCCCATGAAGGGATAAACAATCATGCCAACCGCTTTATAAGCAGCAAAAACAAATTTGGTGAGTTTATTTTCAATTTTCATTCGGGCTTGCCGGTTAGTTCATATGCACGCTTGGTGACCATATCCATTTGTTCTTGCAATTGGTCGCGATATGCTTCCAGTTGTTTGCCAGTTTTATCTTGTGGTACGTGTATCATATCACCTACGCAAATGGCAGTTGTTCCAAATGGTAAATTTAATGCTGTTTTGTCCCATGAGTTTTTAAAAATATAACGTCTGCTTGAAGCAATAGCAAAGGGCAGAATGGGTCTTCCAGATTTTTGTGCAAGATTGACAATGCCCAAGCCCACCTTACGAGAAATGCCCTTTGGAATATCCGCCGTTTGAATAACGTTATCGCCAGAGTTTAAAGTGTTCAGCATTTCTAGAAAACCAGACAAACCACCTTTTTTTAAGGTCTCGCTTTGCTTACGCCCACCCGATGCCCGAATTGTTTTATTGCCAAAATGTTCAACAATGCGCGCGGTTATTTCACCATCGACATTTCGTGAAATGAGTGCTGATGCTTGAATGCCAATTGGAATGGCTGGCGCAAGCACATGTTGACCATGCCATACACTCACGATGAAGGGTTGCTCGCCTTCTACTTGCGCAAGGGCGTCTGTTGGTTCAACTACAAATTTATTGGTTTTTTGTACGAGCTTTAAATACCAAATGCCTAAGGTCGAAAGCATAGAAACAACCGCACCACTTTGGGAGAGCTCCCGAAAGCGCTTGCGCCAAGTTTTACGCCTGCGTTTTGGTGGTGTTTGAGTATCATTCATGAGTAGGTGTAATCAGTCTTACAAAATTTGCAGATGATTAATCTGTTTCCGGGTCAAGCAGCTTATGCAAATGTACTACGAAATATCGCATGTGCGCATTATCTACTGTTTGTTGCGCCTTGGTTTTCCATGCAGCTTGTGCCGATGCGAAATCTGGATAAATGCCAACAATGTCCAGCTTATCTAGGTCTCGAAATGTCACCTCTTCTAATTCTTCAAGCTCTCCACCAAAAACAAGATGAAGTAATTGCTTATCCTCTTCATGCTCACTCATAATAATATCCTTATCCATCTATCAACATGGTTGTGACTATTGGAGAATTTTGGCTCTTTTAGCAAGCTCAAATATATTCTCATATTGTGTCTTATGGGCGGCAACAAGCGATGAAACAGTCACATTTTTTCGATTATAATTGATAGAATTTCCATTGTTATCCGCCAACTGGCAGCCGGCCTCTTCAAGGATCAAATCCGCAGCTGCAATATCCCATTCGCTGGCACCGCCTCTTGCATATGCGCCATCAAGTTCGCCAGTTGCAACAAGTGCAAGGCGATAGGCGAGCGAAGGAATAAATGGCATAACGTCAATTTCCGTACCTTCATACGCGTTCAAGAGTTCAATAATTTTGTTTGACCCTGTTACCAAAGGAGTTTTGCGCTCAGCTTGAGGCAGAATTTCATCCTCGTGAACTGTAAGACCAGAATCTTTACTTGCTAGGAAAGTACGGTTCATTGAAGGGCAGTGTAATACGCTATGCGTTGGTCTTCCGTCTTTCACAATTGCCACTGAGATACACCATTCATTGCGCCCGGCAATAAACCCGCGCGTACCGTCAATTGGATCTGCAATAACAATAGTGTCTTTGTTCAAACGCTCAACATTGTCTTCGGTTTCCTCCGAAAGCCATCCATATTGGGGACGTTCTTTTGCAAAAGCATTTTTTAAGAACGCATCAATTTCCTTATCGGCTTCAGAGACTGGCGAAGAGCCATTTTTATACCAAACCTCATTGGTTGAGTTGAAGTATTTCAAGCCGATTTCGCCTGCTTCATAGGCAAGCTTTTCAAGCAAAATTAGATCTGGGTGCATTTGTTTATTTGCCGCCAAGGGTCATGCCTTCAATCAGAAGCGTTGGCGCGTTCGTGCCATACTTAAATTCAAGGTCATCAGCTGGGTGCATGTTTAAAAACATGTCGGCCAAATTGCCTGCAATGGTAATTTCTGCAACTGGATAAGCAATCTCGCCGTTCTCAATCCAATAGCCTGCGGCACCTTTGGAGTAGTCACCTGTAACCATGTTAATGCCATGGCCAATTGTTTCGGTTACATAGAAGCCATTTTTAATAGAGCTGATCATGTCATCAAAACTTTGGTCACCAGCTTCCATATAAAGATTGCTGGTAGAAGGCGATGTGCCCGAACCACCACGGCCCGCCCGACCATTCGGCTCCAAGCCAAGCTCGCGTGCAGTTGCGCCATCAAGCAGCCAGGTTTGCAAAACGCCATCTTCAACGATGTTCAGCTTGTCTGAACCTGTTCCCTCACCATCAAAAACACGGGAACCAGATTTGCGAACCATATGCGGGTCATCAATTATGTTGATGCCTTTGCGTGCAACTTGCGCATGCATCTTGTCACGTAGGAAACTTGTTTTCCGTGCAACCGATGCACCGTTAATAGCTCCCGCCAGCGTGCCTGCTATGCCAGCAGAAATGCGCTTATCAAAGACGATCGGGTATGCGCCAGATTTCACCTGTCTAGGGTTAAGGCGTTTGACCACTTTCTCGCCTGCTGAAATTCCAATTTCCTCAGCCGATTTCAAGTCGGCCATATGCACACAGGAATCGTAATCGTAATCACGCTCCATTTCTGTGCCTTCACCAGCTACAAATGAAGCGGAGACAGATGTGCCACTGCTTTGATAGCTGCCGGAAAATCCATGCGAGGTTGCCAGCACAAATCCAGTGGTTCCCCAGCCCATGCCGGAGCCCATGGACTTTGAAACGCCGCTAACGCCCATGCCAGCTTTTTCTGCTTCAAGAGCAGATTTTTCCATCCATTGAATGTCAGGCTCATTTGCGTCGTAAAGGTCGAGTTTTTCGATGAGCGGTTTCATTTCTTCTTTTGAGAAGAGAAGCGCCTCATCCGCCAAGCCTTGAAATTCGTCTTCTGGTGAAACCTTTGCCATGGCAACGGCGCGTTCAGCGAGCTTATCCAGATCGCTTGCCATGTTGGAGTTAACACTCGCTATTTTTTTGCCACAAAAAACACGTAAGGATAAACTATCGGATTCAGAGCGACTGCTATTCTCAACGCTGCCGTCGCGTACTCCCACAGAAATCGATTGTCCACTTGCAACCACGCAGTCGCAAGCATCTGCGCCTGCTTTGATTGCAAGTGCTACCAATTTTTCTGCATTTTCTTCAAGGGATTTGAGTTCGTTCATTGTTTAACCGTTACTGAAAGGAAATATATGTATACGAAAGATAGTTACAGACAAACTCATAAGGCTCTATTTATAATGGTGCAAGCGGTGCTTCGCAAAGAAGCGCAATTTGTTATCACCAATACAACGAGTGGAGTACAGATATAGATGGCAGTAACTCCTGATATTTATACCCAAGCGATCGTATTATTAGGCGGCGCTGTAATAGCTGCGCCGATCTTTAAACGTCTTGGCCTTGGTACAATTCTAGGTTATCTCGCCGCGGGCATATTGCTTGGGCCGATTTTGCGAGTGGTCAATAATGGTGAGGATATTCTCCACTTTGCTGAACTAGGCATTGTATTTCTGCTTTTCATCGTTGGCTTAGAGATGAAGCCTTCGCGGTTATGGTCCATGCGAACTGACATTCTTGGTCTTGGGTCAACCCAGGTCATATTATGCGGGATTGTGTTATCAGCATTGGCATTCATAATCACGCAAGACACGAGCATTGCACTCATTGCAGGCTTTGGTTTGGCGCTTTCCTCTACGGCTTTTGCTTTACAAACGCTCGAAAGCCGAAAGGAAATGAATACGCCATATGGGCAGAAGACATTTTCTATTCTCCTATTCCAAGACCTTGCGATCATTCCCTTACTGGCAATTGTGCCTTTGCTTTCAAGCCGTGCTGATACGGGTGCTGATTGGAATGCATTTATGATTGCGATAGCAGCCATTGCCCTTGTGATTTTGGCCGGTCGCTATTTGCTTAATCCATTGCTTTCTTTAATCGCCAGAACGGGTGCAAGTGAGGTAATGCTTGCAACCGCATTGCTCTTAGTCTTAGGCACGGCATTGCTGATGAAATCAGTTGGGCTTTCTATGGCGCTTGGCTCGTTCCTTGCAGGCGTTATGTTGGCAGAATCGTCCTATCGTGTGGAACTTGAAGCAAATATTGAACCGTTTCGCGGAATACTTCTAGGCCTCTTCTTTATGGCCGTTGGCTTGTCGCTCGATATAACTGTGCTGGTTGATTATTGGTGGGCGATAATCCTATGTGTCATCGGCGCGATGCTTTTAAAGGCAGCTATAATTTATCTCTCATGCCGAATATTTAATGCATCAATAGATGAAAGCATTAGAACCTCAGCTATATTATCGCAACACGGCGAATTTGGCTTTGTACTTTTTGCGGCCGCAGCAAGCATTGGCATTCTGGATTTACAAACATCTTCCTTCCTAATCGCCGTTATCGTTTTTTCCATGACCCTTACGCCACTATCTGTTTGGCTTGGAGGCAGGGTACTTGATCGGTTTTCCAGTGAAGAAAAAATGGAGGAAGATTTTGAAGGCGCTAAGTCGCCAGTTTTGATGATTGGGTTCTCGCGCATGGGGCACGTGGTTGCGCAAGCTTTGCTAGCATCTGGAACAGATGTAACCGTGATTGAAAATGATCCAAATACAATTAGAAGAGCAGCACGTTTTGGCTTCAGAATTTATTTTGGCAATGGGGCTCGTAAAGATGTGTTATTAGCGGCCGGTATAAAAGAAGCACAAATGGTATGTGTGTGTACCCATATCCCTGAAACAACGAACCGCATTATTGATCTGGTTGCTGAGGAATTTCCGGACATTCCAATTTATGCAAGAAGTTATGATCGTACCCATACGCTTAAATTGATGGATAAGCCGATTAAATTTCAGGTTAGAGAAACGTTTGAATCTGCAATTTTACTAGGCCATGAGATGCTCCGCGGTTTAGGAAAATCTGTTGAAGAGGCGGATGAAATTATCACAGAGATACGTCAACTTGATAAGGAACGGTTGCGCATCCAATATCATGAAGGCATCTATGCAGGGGCGGACACGTATCATAATCGACCTGTTCAACCTGAGCCGTTTATTGAACCCCAACACCCGGCAGAAGGTTTGGACGAGCGTTCTAAAGAAGTGGTGCAAGAAGTGAACGAAAATCCTGACGATCCAAACCCAGAAACAAGCTGTGCCACAACTTAATGACTGATACAAAACAAGCCTCTCCTCAAAAGGCTGTCTTCACGGAAGGGTCCAGCATGCGGCATGTGATAAACATGTCCGCCACGGGTGCCATTGGTCTTGTCGCCATATTCTTGGTCGATGTTATCAATCTTTTCTATATTTCATTATTGGGTAAACAAGAGTTAGCCGCCGCTCTTGGTTACGCGTCAACTTTGATGTTTTTTACAATTTCGGTGTCAATCGGATTTGCAATTGCAACAACGGCAATTACCGCCAAAGCAATTGGCGCTGGTAATATTGAAGAGGGGCGCAAAAATGCTGGCGCTTCGCTTGTCTTCATGATCGTGATGGCTGTTGCACTGGTCTTTATTTTATACCCTTTAATGCCCATGCTTGTTTCATTGCTGGGCGCTGAGGGGCGTACGCATCAGCTCACCGTTGAGTTTATGCAGGTTGCGGTTATATCCTTTCCGCTTATGGGCATCGGCATGTGTGCAAGTTCTTTGTTAAGAGCCAATGGTGATGCCCGACGCGCTATGTATGTAACCCTTTCTGCGGGCGCTGCTGCATTGGTGATAGATCCAATTTTGATCCTTGGACTTGAGTTAGGCATTCATGGTGCAGCACTTGCAATATTGTTTGTGCGCATCGTGCTTGCTTCCGTTGGTCTTTATTTCATCATTCGCACACACAATATGATCGTAATACCAAACATCAACTGGATCATACGCACTGCAAAACCATTTTTCATAATCTGTATTCCTGCAGTACTCACCCAGATTGCAACCCCTGTCGGCAATGCCTATGTAACAGCCACAATTGCTGAATTTGGTGACGATGCTGTTGCCGGATGGGCAATTATTGGCAGATTGATTCCGCTCGCTTTCGCAGCGACGTTTTCGCTTTCCGGCGCGGTTGGTCCAATCCTTAGTCAAAATCTAGGTGCAAAAAAATATGACCGGATCAGCCGTGCCATGTGGGACAGCCTGATTTTCACATTTGTCTATTGCATCATCATGTGGGGCTTGCTTGCATTTACCTGGGAGTGGATTGCAGAACTCTTCCAGGCCGATGGCGATGCAAAATCCATGATCCGTTTTTTCTGCTTGTTTGTATCAGCAAGCTATATTTTCAACGGCATTTTGTTCGTGGCAAATGCAGCGTTTAATAATCTTGGTTTCCCGGTTTATTCAACTGTATTCAATTGGGGCAGGGCAACCATAGGCATTATTCCGTTTGTTTGGGTAGGGCAACAATGGGGAGCAGAAGGCGTCTTGGCAGGTTGGGGACTGGGCGCAGTAATGTTTGGTGTTTTATCCGTTGTGATATGTTTCCGCGAGATAAAAAAACTACCAGATAGGGAGGATCATGATGTTGATGGGCAGTTAACCATTCCATCTGCAAATTCTCCCTTCACATCAGGCAAGGCAGCTTCTGCTGGTCAATAAGTTTAAGTTGTAATTATTGGGAAGCTTTAACAGAGGCTTCAACATCCACATAAGCTTGCTGCTTTTCAACACTCCAGTATTTAAGTTCATCAAGCGGAATAGCTTCGCCAGTAACGGCACATCGCACAAAGTTTCCAGGCGACACGACTTGAAAATCAGAATCTTGATATTCTACTTTGGCTTCATTGCTGCTGGGGCCTTCAAAGCGGTTCATTGCGGTTTACCTTTATGTATCTAACGGCCAAATAGCCGTTCAATATCCTTCAAGTCAAGTTCAATAAAGGTTGGGCGGCCATGATTGCACTGGCCAGAGTTTGGCGTTGTTTCCATCTGCCGCAGTAACGCATTCATTTCGTCTGCTTTCAGAATGCGCCCTGAACGCACGGAACCATGACATGCCATAGTCGCAGCCACATAATGGAGCCGCTCTTTCAAACTCTCAGCACTGTTCCACTCAACTATTTCATCTGCAAGATCACGCAAAAGCTGGTTGGTATTAACTTCACCTAAAATGGATGGCGTTGCTCTAATCGCAATGGCGCCTGGGCCAAATGCTTCCAGCTCAAGGCCGAGTGAATGCAGCGCTTCTGCGTGTTCGCATAATCGATTTACATCTTCTTCCGCCATGTCGATGATTTCAGGCACAAGCAGTAATTGACTGGCAATGCCCTGTTCCAGGCCTGCCTTGAATTTTTCATAGACAATGCGTTCATGAGCGGCGTGCTGGTCAACTATGACAAGTCCTTTTTCTGTTTGGGCGACGATATAATTTTCATGTAATTGCGCGCGTGCAGCACCCAGTGGAAAATCATTTATGTCTTGAACCGCTTCGACTTCTTCCACCATTCCGCTTGGTGCTCCGGTCATATCAAAGCCTGCTTGTGCTTCAGAAAATCCGTGCTGCTTAGGAGGAGTTTCGTGTAGTGGACGCGCCCAGTCTCGTGCTGCTTTTGCTGCTTGGCTGTTGGGGCTGTAGTTAGGCTGATATGGCTCGGTACGAAATGCACCCATCATTGCGTCAGCGCCCGCTCGACTGGTAAGTGGCCCTTCACTCGGATCGCCAGCAGAAATTGCCTGCTTTAATGCCCCGACAATGAGCCCGCGTATAAGCCCCGGATCCCTGAAGCGAACATCTGCTTTCGCTGGGTGAACATTTACGTCTACCATATGTGGTTCAAGGTCGAGATTAAGGACCATAAGCGGATGCTTACCCTTTGGGAGATAATCCATATATGCGCCGCGCACGGCTCCAAAAAAAGCTTTATCCTTAACTGGCCTGCCGTTTACATAAAAATATTGCGCTGATGCATTGCCACGATGATAGGTCGGTACACTTGCATATCCATAAAGTCGAACACCTTCGCGCATAGCATCAATCTCAAGTGCATTTTCACAAAATTCTTTGCCCAGAACTTGCGCCATTCGGCCAAATGTATCCGTTGCCGGATAATCAAGACTAGAGCGCCCTTCGCCAGATAAGGCAAATCTGATTTCAGGAAAGGAAAGGGCAATGCGTTTGAAAATTTCAGTGATCGCATTGTTTTCTGCCTGGTCAGATTTCAAAAACTTAAGTCGGGCAGGCGTCGCATAAAAAAGGTCTGCAACTTCGACAATGGTACCCTTAGTAAGAGCCGCGGGTGTTGGGGCTTCGATCTTTCCGCCTGAGACAGAAATTTTCCATGCCGTATCTTCGCTGGCAGTGCGTGACGTAATTTTCAACCGCGATACCGATCCAACGGATGGCAGCGCTTCACCTCGAAATCCGAGGCTTCTGATATCAAGCAAATCATCTGCGAGTTTGGAGGTGCAATGGCGTTCGATGGCGAGTGATAAATTCGCGGCATCCATGCCATAGCCATCGTCGGTCACGCGAATAAGCGTTTTGCCGCCATTGGTCGTTACAAGTTCAATGCGGGTGGCACCGGCATCAATCGAATTTTCAATGAGTTCTTTGACGACACTTGCGGGCCGTTCAACCACTTCACCAGCCGCGATTTGGTTGACAATATTTTCCGGCAGCCGTGTGACTTGGCTTTGTGCGTTTGAACCCGATTCCATACACGTATTTGTATAGCTTAATGCTTATGCTTTAAAGCGCGCAGATGCAGTTACAAACAGAGATTAAATTTTGGCAGCAAAATATTCCGCCGCTTCATTGATCATCACTTCATCATTGCCGCCGATGAGCAGATATTCGTAACCACCTTTTGACCAATAGGCGGATGCTAGGCCCTCAAGGGTTGCAGACTGAATATTTAGGTCGTTACTTTCGGGCTTTCTGATAATGCAAAGTGCAATTGGTTCACCCATTTTGGACAAGAATGTCAGCTGAGCAAGCGGCTTTCCTTCAAAACCCAAAATTTGGCTTCGCTTGTAATCCATTCCATCAAATTCTTTGAGGTTCGCAAGTTCTATGCGTTTGCCAATGGCATCGCCAACGCGCTCAAGTTCAGTCGTGCTGGTTACATCATTTTGTGTAATATGTGAAAGCGTGCTTGTGATATAAAGATATTGATAAGCCGCAACATATTCGCGCCAGCCCTCTTGCTTGCTAGTGCCAATACCATACCCGACTACACTGCTTAGCAACATGACAGTGATTGCTGATGCAGCAACCATATTCCGGCTCAGCCAAGTAAAATTATCATTAGCAGATTTGACATTAAATTGCGCATCTAAGTTTGGCATTTTAGGCGCTGTAAGCATTGCCTCAAAGCCTCTTTGAGCAGAATCCATATCAAACTGAAGTTCCTTAAGGCGCTGTTCCAGCTTTAGATTTCCTAACAGCTCACGCTCAATATCAGCCGCTGGAATATATTCCAGTTCGCCATCGAGATAGGCCGTTAATTGTTCATCCGTAAACTCAGACATTGCGTTCACTTTGTTCTGTTGTAGCTTCTGCAGCTAATTTGCTTCTTGAAGTTGATAATCTACTCATGACTGTACCAATAGGTATATCAAGAATTTCTCCAGCTTCCTTATAGCTGAAACCTTCCACATACACCAATATGACAGCTTGTCTCTGTGCTTCAGGTAACGCCATTACCTTAGATAACATCTGACGCGCCAAAATATTCGTTTCTTGATCAGGGCTTGTGTCGGGGATATCAATTTCATCAACAGAAATGGTCCCCATACCACGTCTTACAGCGTTATATCTCAAATCATTTATCCATAACCGCTGGGCAATTGTAAACATCCACCGATCAAGATTTGTATCTGCTTTGAAATAATCAGACTTTTCCAGAGCCCTTAAACAGGTTGCTTGTGCAAGATCATTTGCTTGGTCCACATTGCCTGCCAAAGCCATGCTATACCGCCACAAACGGGGGTATAAAGGCCCTAAACCTTCAGCAATCTGTTCTTTAGAGGTCTTTTTTCTAAACATTTTTAGCCGTAAATATTTCTAAATTTTACGAGTTATGACAAAGATATACTTCAATATCACCTAAATTGCCTGTGATCAAAGAATAGGCTGTTAAGAAAAACAAAGTTTGAACCTTAGGAGCGTTGCCGTGCAATCAGTTTTCCATCTCGCGTATCATGTTACAAACCTTGGGGATGCACGTGCATTCTATGGTAATATTTTAGGTTGCAAGGAAGGGCGGAGCACGGAGACCTGGGTAGATTTTGATTTCTTTGGCCACCAGATTTCATTGCATTTGGGAGAGCCTTTTAAAACTGAAAATACAGGCCGTGTGGGAGACCATCTTGTGCCTATGCCGCATTTAGGATTGGTGTTGGGGCAGGATGATTGGGACTTGGTTGCAGATAAATTAAAACAGGCCGGTATAGATTTTGTATTGGAACCTCAGACGCGTTTCAAAGGTGAAGCCGGTGAACAAAGCACTATGTTCTTTCGTGACCCATCTGGCAATCCGATCGAAATAAAAGGGTTTAAAGACGCAAGCGCAATTTACGCATCCTGACTACGCTGCTTTATCAAAGGTGTTTGCATCTGCTTTTTGTTTGCCAAAAGGCATTGCACTAAGTTTTCCTTTGCCAAAATGATAGAGAAACCTTGCCCATCGTCGTGCATCCCAAATCAAACCATCTTCCATGGTGATAGAGCGTAAGAACCAGGCGGAATTGAAATTATATTCATCACTCTCAAGTTTTAGCGGGTCTTCATAAAATGAGCGAAGCGTGGAGGAAGAAAAATCACTCCCAATGAACCAGTTAGGAATATGAGCACTGCATAATCTCTCAACGTCGATCAATGCTTTGCCCGCACCTGTACCGGCGCCTGGGCATGACGTTGAAAATGCATCACCAACAAATACCATGCCATCCAAATGTTTGGAGTGAGACTGGACAATATCAATCGGGCGCACATGCACTCTGCTCTCAACTTTGAACTCACCAATTATGGTTTTTAAGTTGGGCATTAAAGTGTGTAGTGCCTCTTGTGGCTTTTGTTGTAAATCGTTTAAGAATGCGTCTTTCTTTTCCCAATAGCCAAAAAGATTGGTGCGGAATTTATCACCGCCTTTAAACACCGTGAAATAG
>CAZXZQ010000011.1:0-20816 GCA_964645215.1 uncultured Rhizobiaceae bacterium
ACATGTACCCTACTTAAACAAAAATCTTGTAAATAATTACTAATTCTTACTTTTACGTAAAAGGAAATATTGATGGCTCGCAAAAAAATTGCCCTGATTGGTTCAGGAATGATCGGCGGAACTCTGGCTCACCTTGCTGCAATGAAGGAGTTGGGCGATGTGGTTATGTTTGATATCGCAGAAGGCATACCAGAAGGCAAAGGCCTTGATATTGCAGAATCATCGCCAGTAGATGGTTTTGATGCAAAAATGTCAGGTACGCAGAGTTATGAGGCAATAGCCGACGCAGACGTATGTATCATTACAGCTGGCGTGGCGCGCAAGCCTGGTATGAGCCGCGATGATCTTCTTGGCATCAACTTAAAAGTAATGGAGCAAGTAGGTGCTGGCATCAAAAAATATGCGCCTGAAGCATTTGTAATCTGTGTTACCAACCCGCTCGACGCGATGGTTTGGGCTTTGCAAAAGTTTTCTGGCCTGCCAAAAAACAAAGTTGTTGGCATGGCTGGCGTGCTTGATTCATCTCGCTTCCGTCACTTCCTCGCAGAAGAATTTGATGTTTCCGTTAAAGACGTAACGGCCTTCGTGCTTGGTGGTCATGGCGACACAATGGTTCCGCTTATTCGCTATTCAACGATTGCAGGTATTCCGCTGACAGATTTGGTTAAGATGGGCTGGATTACAGATGCCCGTCTTGATGAGATTGTGGACCGTACCCGTAAGGGTGGCGGCGAAATCGTTGCGCTTCTTAAAACAGGTTCTGCCTATTATGCGCCTGCGGCTTCAGCAATCACGATGGCAGAAAGCTATTTGAGCGATAAGAAGCGTGTGCTTCCATGTGCAGCTTCACTTAAGGGCGAATATGGCGTCAATGACATGTATGTGGGCGTGCCAGTTGTAATTGGTGAGAATGGTGTTGAGCGTATTATTGAGATTGATCTAAACAAGGATGAACAGAAAATGTTTGATCACTCTGTTCAATCCGTTGCTGACTTGTGTGAAGCATGTCAGGGCATTGCACCAAATCTTAAGTAAATTCTTAGGGGGCTTACGAGCCCCCTTTTTTTAATTGAATGCAGCCAAAAGGTTTTGATACATGACACGCAGCAGTCAAAATGATGAATTTGCAGAAACATCTTTTTTGTATGGCGGGAATGCCGGGTATATTGAGGAAATCTACGCGGATTATCAACGTGATCCAAATTCAGTAAGTGCAGATTGGCAGGCTTACTTTCAGGGTCTTGCAGACAATACTGAAGACATTACTAAAAATGCTGAAGGTGCTTCATGGAAAAAACCACATTGGCCGGTGCATGCAAATGGCGAACTGGTTTCGGCGCTGGACGGAAACTGGGTTGAGTTAGAAGAAAAAGTTTCAGAAAAAATCAAAAAGTCAGCTGCTGCTGTCAACCTCCCAATTGATGGAGAAGGTGTTCAACGGGCAACACGAGATTCTGTTTCTGCAATCATGATGATCCGCGCATACCGTATGCGAGGGCATCTTCATGCCAATCTTGATCCGCTTGATATTGAGGGAAAAAAGGAAGCCTATAATGAGCTTCACCCTTCAAACTATGGTTTCACAGAAGCAGATTACGATCGTAAGATTTTCATTGATAATATGCTTGGTCTTGAATTTGCGACCATCACTGAAATGCTTGATATTTTGAAACGTACCTATTGTTCGACAATTGGTATTGAGTTTATGCATATATCAAACCCGCAAGAAAAAGGTTGGTTGCAAGAGCGCATTGAGGGTCCGGACAAAGGTGTTGCTTTTACGCCTGAAGGTAAGAAGGCAATTCTGCGCAAACTTGTCGAGGCTGAAGGGTTCGAACAATATATTGATGTAAAATATAAAGGTACGAAGCGCTTTGGTCTTGATGGCGGTGAATCACTCGTGCCAGCGCTTGAACAAATTATTAAACGCGGCGGGCAATTGGGCCTAAAGGAAATCATTTTTGGCATGGCGCATCGCGGCCGTTTGAACGTGCTTGCAAATGTGATGGGTAAACCGCACCGCGCAATTTTTAATGAGTTTAAAGGCGGCTCATTTAAGCCTGACGAGATTGAAGGTTCCGGTGATGTGAAATACCATCTTGGCGCTTCATCAGACCGTGAGTTTGATGGCAATGAAGTTCACTTATCGCTTACAGCTAATCCATCTCACCTTGAGATTGTAAATCCGGTTGTGCTTGGTAAAGTGCGCGCCAAACAAGATAAGTTTGAAGCTAAGAATGAACGTGGCTCGCGCTCACGTGACACGGTTATGCCGCTTCTCCTTCATGGTGATGCAGCCTTTGCAGGTCAGGGTGTTGTGGCTGAGTGTTTTGGTCTATCAGGTCTTAAAGGTCACCGTACTGGCGGTTCAATTCATTTCATCATCAACAACCAAATCGGCTTTACAACTAATCCACGTTTCTCGCGTTCATCGCCTTATCCGTCTGATGTTGCAAAAATGATTGAAGCACCGATCTTCCATGTCAATGGCGATGATCCGGAAGCGGTAACCTATGCGGCAAAGGTTGCAACCGAGTTCAGACAGATGTTCCGCAAGCCTGTCATCATTGATATGTTTTGTTACCGTCGCTTTGGCCACAATGAAGGTGATGAGCCTGCGTTTACGCAACCTTTAATGTATAAGAAAATTCGTTCACATCCAACGACAGCAAAAATCTATAGTGATAAATTGATTAGCGCTGGCATTGTCAGTGCAGATGAATATGCAGAAATGCGCGCCGAGTGGAGAAGTTTTCTTGAAGATGAATTTGAAGCAGGGCAGTCGTATAAGCCGAATAAAGCTGATTGGCTTGATGGTGCATGGTCTGGGCTAAAAGAAGCGCAAGACAAGGATGAAATTCGTCGCGGCAAAACCGGCATGACGAAGAAGAAACTAAAAGATGTTGCCAGCAAATTAACACAAGTCCCCGACGATTTTAACGCACATAAAACCATCATGCGCTTGTTGGATAATCGTCGTAAGATGATTGATACTGGTGAAAACATTGACTGGGGTATGGGTGAAGCGCTTGCCTTTGCCGGGCTTGTTGATGAAGGCCATTGTGTTCGTCTTTCAGGTCAAGATTGTGAACGCGGAACATTTTCTCAACGCCATTCAGTTTTGTATGATCAGATTACAGAAAAACGTTACACGCCGCTTAATAATATTTCTAAGGACCAAGAAGAGTATGATGTTATCAACTCAATGCTCTCGGAAGAAGCGGTGCTTGGCTATGAATACGGATACTCACTTACACGCCCGAATGCATTAACGATTTGGGAAGGCCAGTTTGGCGATTTTGTAAATGGTGCGCAGGTGGTGATTGACCAATTTATTTCATCTGGTGAAAGCAAATGGCTACGTATGTCCGGTCTCGTCATGTTGTTACCGCATGGTTATGAAGGGCAAGGGCCTGAACATTCATCAGCACGTCTTGAACGGTTCCTTCAACTCTGTGCGGAAGACAATATGCAAGTGGCAAATTGTACAACGCCTGCAAACTATTTCCATATTTTGCGCCGTCAGGTTCGCCGAAATTTCCGTAAACCGCTTATTTTGATGACGCCAAAATCTTTGCTGCGTCATAAGCGGGCAGTCTCACGTCTGTCAGAATTTGGAACAGAATCATCTTTCCACCGACTGCTGTGGGATGATGCCGAGTATAAAGATTACCCAGGTGAAAAACTTGTTTCTGACAAGAAAATCCGTCGCGTAATTATGTGTTCTGGCAAGGTCTATTATGATCTTTTGGAAGAGCGTGAAAAGCGTGGAATTAACGATGTTTATCTGCTTCGCCTTGAGCAGCTTTATCCATGCCCAATTAAAGCACTGATTACTGAGCTCACACGTTTTAAAGGCGCTGAGATGGTCTGGTGTCAGGAAGAACCAAAGAACATGGGTTCTTGGTCTTTCATTGAACCTTATCTTCAATGGGTGCTGCAGCATATAGGCGCTGAGCATGCGCGAGCAAGATATGCAGGGCGCACGGCTGCTGCATCTCCAGCAACTGGATTAATGTCGAAACACCTCCATGAATTAGATGCGTTTCTTGAAGACGCACTTGGCGGGTAGAAATTGTTTTTGAGAATTTTTCATCAAAAAGGACTAGATGAATGACGAGCGAAATTAGAGTGCCAACACTTGGTGAATCCGTAGCTGAAGCAACTGTTGGCCAGTGGCTTAAAAGACCTGGCGATCAAATTGCTGTTGATGAACCAATTGTTGAACTAGAGACAGATAAGGTTTCTGTAGAAGTGCCTGCATCTTCTGCTGGTGTGCTCGCTGAAATTACAGTGCAAGAAGGTGAGACTGTAGAGGTTGGTGCTTTATTGGGCATGATTGGTGAAGGTGCAGGGACTGTATCTGCGCCAAAAGCTGAAACTGCTGCTACTCCTGCGGCGGCTACATCTTCTGGAAAGATTGTTGAAGTACCTGTGCCAAGTGCTGGTGAATCAGTGACTGAAGCAGGCGTTGGCGAATGGTTCAAAAAAGTAGGCGACAGTATTGCTGTTGACGAGGCTTTAGTAGAGCTTGAAACTGACAAGGCAGCGCAAGAGGTTATGTCTCCGGTCGCCGGCAAGATTGTTGAAATCTCAGCAGCAACTGGAGATACGGTTGAAGTCGGCGCTATCCTTGCAAAGATTGAAGAAGGTGCTGCAGGCAATGCAACTTCTGCGGCTCCCGTTGCAAGTGCGCCAGCCGCAACTCAGTCACCTGCAACAGGTATGCCGCCTGCGCCTTCTGCGCAAAAGATGATGGCGGAAAAAGGCATTGATCCGGCCAATGTTCAAGGCAGTGGAAAGCGTGGTCAGATACTAAAAGAAGATGTGATGACGGCGGGTTCTGCTCCTGCTGCACGGGCACCTGCGCTAGCTGATGAAGGTGCACGGGAAGAACGCGTACGCATGACACGTCTGCGTCAGACAATTGCGCGGCGCTTGAAAGATGCACAAGATACTGCCGCCATGCTTACCACGTTCAATGAAGTGGACATGTCTGCTGTGATGGACTTGCGCAAGAAATACAAAGAGCTATTTGAAAAGAAACATGGCGTGAAGCTTGGTTTTATGGGTTTCTTCACAAAGGCGGTTTGTCATGCTTTGGAAGAAATTCCTGCAGTTAACGCAGAGATTGATGGCACGGACATTATTTACAAACATTTCTGCCATATCGGCGTTGCTGTAGGTACAGATAAAGGCTTAGTGGTTCCGGTTGTGCGTGACGCAGACCAAATGTCGATTGCAGGTGTTGAGCAGGAAATTGGGAACCTTGGTCGCAAGGCTCGCGATGGCGATCTTTCAATGGCAGACATGACTGGTGGCACGTTTACGATTTCTAATGGCGGTGTTTATGGGTCGCTTATGTCTACGCCGATTTTGAATGCGCCACAGTCTGGCATTCTGGGCATGCACAAGATTGAAAACCGTCCAGTTGTTCGCGATGGTGAAATTGTGGTTCGTCCC
Organism: uncultured Rhizobiaceae bacterium; assembly: GCA_964645215.1. Taxonomy (GTDB): domain Bacteria; phylum Pseudomonadota; class Alphaproteobacteria; order Rhizobiales; family Rhizobiaceae; genus JAALLB01. The sequence continues at coordinate 5,464 of CAZXZQ010000011.1, forward strand.
ATGATGTATCTCGCCCTTTCTTATGATCACCGGATTGTTGACGGCAAAGAGGCGGTAACTTTCCTTGTGCGTGTCAAAGAAAGTTTGGAAGACCCGGAAAGATTGGTTCTGGATTTATAGGCATCAGAACATGAACCGGCTTCTTCAAATTGTTCTCTTTATATCAGGCATTGCCCTCCTCGTTATAGGCGGCGGTGTCGGGCTTGGTGGAATTTTAACTTTGGGGACACAGGTTTCACCGGACTTTCTCGAAATCACCAAGCCGGAAGTCTATCATGTTCAGGACAATCACATTCGCTATCTTGGCGGCTTTTTCTTTATGTCAGGCGTAGCGTTTGTTGTTGGTGCATTTCAACTGGCAATACTCAGGACCACTCTGATAGTATTAAGTTTAATGATCTTTGGAGCGGCTATTTTCAGATTTCTGGGCGGTGAGGCAAATGTTTTTGGTGCTGATTTATTGCCTTCATTGTTCTTGGAAGTAATTTATGCTCCATTGCTCGCGTTTTGGTTATGGAAATCTAACTAAGGAGAAAATTAATGTCTCTAGAATTACAATACCTCGTGTTCGCGATCTTTCTGGTCATCCTGCAAATGCTGTTTCAGGTCGGTGCCGGGTTTTTGGCTAATGGTTTTATGGGCCTTGCTGGCTCTCGTGATGATGAAGTGCTTGCTTCTGGTATTGGTGGGCGATTTGAGCGCTCCTATTACAATATGCTTGAAACATTTCCTGTCTTTGCATCGCTTGTTCTGATCATCCAATTTACTGAAAGCTGGACTTCAATTAGCGCAATTGCTGTTCAACTGTATTTCTGGGCGCGGGTTGCTTATATCCCGCTTTATATTATTGGCATTCCGTTTTTGCGTACGCTTGCTTGGCTTGCGTCGATGGTTGGCATTTTGATGCTTGCATGGCCTTTGCTGCAACAGGTGGTGTAATTGAATATGTCAAATGTATGCATCATAACGGGTGGTAGTCGTGGTATTGGCGCTGCATGCGCCAAGCTTGCGGCAGAAGCAGGCTTCACGGTTTGCATTTCCTATGTTTCAAACGCCCAAGCCGCGAATGCGGTTGTATCAGAAATTGAAGGCGCAGGTGGTAAAGCAGTTGCTGTTAAAGCGGATGTTGCCAGTGAACCCGATATTCTGAACCTTTATCAAGAAGCAGATAAACTTGGCACATTAAAAGCACTCATTAACAACGCGGGTATTGTTGGGTTGAGTGAGCGTGTCGAAGATTTCTCTGCTGAACGTTTGCAACGCATGTTTGCTGTGAATATTACTGGCAGTTTTTTATGCGCACGTGAGGCAGTGAAGCGCATGTCGACCAAGCATGGTGGTGAAGGTGGCGCAATCGTTAATCTCTCCTCTGCTGCGGCCTATTTAGGGTCACCCAATCAATATGTGGATTATGCGGCTTCCAAAGCGGCGATTGATACCTTCACCAAGGGATTAGCATTGGAAGTGGCTGATGAAGGCATTCGGGTAAACGCAATTCGTCCTGGTTTAATTGATACCGATATTCATGAAAGTGGCGGCGAAGTTGATCGTGTGAAGCGGCTTGAACATATGGTGCCAATGAAGCGTGGCGGCAGCGCGATGGAAGTTGCAAAAGCCATTATATGGCTGACAAGTGAAGATGCGTCTTATGTGACGGGTGATAGTATTAACGTGACCGGTGGTCGTTAAACGGAGTTTTATATATGTATGATGTGGTTGTAATTGGTTCAGGTCCGGGTGGCTATGTCTGCGCGATCAAAGCTGCGCAATTGGGGTTGAAGACTGCAATTGTTGAAAAGAACCCAACCCTTGGTGGCACGTGTTTGAACATTGGATGTATTCCGTCTAAAGCACTGCTGCATGCGTCTGAAATGTTCGCTGAAGCAGGCCACGGTATGGAAGCACTTGGCATCAAAGTAGGCAAACCTAAACTCGATCTTAAGGCGATGATGGGGCACAAGGACAGCGTGGTAAAAGCCAATGTAGATGGTGTGGCTTACCTCATGAAGAAGAACAAGATCGATACGCATATTGGCCATGGTTCGATTGCTGCTGCGGGTAAGGTGCTGGTGACCACCGAGGATGGTTCGACATCAGAGCTTGAAACAAAAAACATTGTCATAGCTACCGGTTCTGATGTGGCTGGCATTCCAGGTCTTGATGTTGATATCGATGAGAAGGTGATTGTCTCTTCTACTGGTGCACTTGAACTTTCATCTGTGCCAAAGAAAATGCTGGTCGTTGGCGGTGGCGTTATCGGTTTGGAGCTAGGCTCTGTATGGAACCGTCTTGGTGCAGAAGTTACCGTCGTTGAATATCTCGACACAATTTTGGGTGGCATGGATAATGATGTCTCCAAGCAGTTCCAGAAAATGCTCGCCAAGCAAGGCATGAATTTCCATCTTTCATCAAAAGTTACTGGTGTTGAGAAAAAGGGTAAGGGCGGAGCGGTTACCTTTGAACCGGTTGCCGGAGGTGATGCTGAGACGTTGGAAGCTGATATTGTATTGGTGGCAACAGGACGTAGACCATACACGGATGGACTGGGTTTAGAAACTGCTGGTGTTGAAATGGAACGCGGCCAAGTTAAAACTAATCACTGGCAAACCAATGTCTCAGGCATTTGGGCGATTGGCGATGTAACAGTTGGTCCGATGCTTGCGCATAAAGCGGAAGACGAAGGCGTTGCCGTAGCAGAGATGATTGCTGGTCAGGCAGGTCATGTGAACTATGATGTCATTCCGGGTGTGGTTTATACCATGCCGGAAGTGGCCTCCGTTGGGAAAACCGAAGAGGAACTCACAGCGGCAGGCATTGATTACGCTAAAGGTCATTTTCCGTTTATGGCCAATGGCCGGGCGCGGGCAATGAACCAGACGGAAGGTTTTGTGAAATTCCTAGCGGATAAGGTAACCGACCGTGTGCTTGGGGTACATATAGTTGGCTTTGGTGCTGGTGACATGATCCACGAAGCAGCAGTGTTGATGGAATTTGGCGGTTCTTCTGAGGATCTTGGGCGCACCTGTCACGCACATCCAACTTTGTCAGAGGTTGTTAAAGAAGCTGCGCTTGCGACGCACGGCAAACCGCTTCATATTTAATAGATCTAACTTTCAACACCCTCTCGCATCCATTGCTGGAGTGCTTTGATCGAGTGTTCTGAACTCACCCCGCAATTGGGGTCAAGCACGAGAGGTCCCGGCACATAGCCTCGGGATTTCAGTCCACGTTGAACGGATTGAACAAGGCCTATATCCTCTTCAACGGTTGTTTCGCGATCCTGCTTGGCAAGGTCGCGGACTACCTGTGAATCTTCGCCATCCACCGTATACCATCCACGCCATACAACCACATGATCAGCGTCAATCGCCCGCCAATGATAAGTATTCAGAACATTGCCCGGATAAACTTGGAAACTAAACATCGGCCATAGGAACCAGGACGAGTATTTACCTGCATAAGAGTTTGAATCCACATCAATAGGATAAGTCATGTCATCAAGGTTTTGACATTCCGTGCGGTGGCGAAGGATATAACCTTCGGGCTGGATATCATATGTTTCCGGTTTCACAACACCAGTTGCAAAAGTTGGATGGTTTAGCGAGCAGTGATAGCACTCGGAATAGTTCTCGATAGACACTTTCCAGTTACACTCTTCTGGAATTTCAACCCATTCAATAGGCTTGAGTTTATCCATGTCTGGCACCCAATCTGCAAGTTCTTTGCGTGCATCAGGAAACCATTCATCCATTGGTTTAGCGTTAGGATCAAGATTCACAAACAGAAAGCCATTGAAGTTTTCTAGGCGAGCGGATGTTAGGCAGATTTGTTTCCGGTCAAAGCCAGGTACGGAATTAACATTCGGGCCAGAGCGCAATTCGCCCGTGAGTTCATAGGTCCATGCATGATAGGGGCAAACAAGCAGTTTGGAATTTCCTGAACCGTTGACCAGCTCATGCGCGCGATGTTGGCAGACATTATAATAACATTGTAACTCGCCGGACTTGTCGCGAATGCAAAAGAGGTTTTCACCTGCAATCTGAAACGAGAAATAGTCACCCGGGTTTTCTACCTGACTGATATGGCCAGCAAATTGCCAAGTTCTTGCGAGCAAGCCCTTTTGTTCAACCCGGAAAATTTCCGGGTCGGTATAGAAACGTGCTTCAAGTGAGCGCAAGGGTTCCGTCATTAAATCTCTGCCATGCATTAAATGTCTCAAGATTTTGCTTCAAGCGCGAATTTCTGCATTCGTTTTAACGACAGAAACCTACTGCAAAAGTCGTTTTCTGGAATGCGAGAATATTTGATGATTTTACGCTTCAGAAAAATTTGAGTAAAAAACATGACAGAAAATTCAAATTCAAAACTCCCATCCCACGCGCGTGTTGTGATCGTCGGCGGCGGCATTATGGGTTGCGGACTTGCTTACCATCTGGCGCATGAAGGATGGGGCGAAGACACAGTGCTGCTTGAAAAGGCGGAACTTACCTCCGGCTCTACCTGGCATGCGGCTGGACAGATTACGCATTCTACTTCGAGCTATGGGCTTGGGAAATGTGTCGACTATAATATCGACCTTTATTCAGGCAAGCTTGAAGCAGAAACCGGACAATCCTGTACGTGGCATGGATGCGGTTCTTTTCGTCTTGCCTATAGAGAAGATGAAATGGATTGGCTTCGTCACACGCTTTCGGTCGCTCGCTCTCTAGGGTTTAACATCGAGCTTGTTGGTCCGGATAGGATTTCAGAGCTTCATCCGTTTTATAATCTCGATGGTGTGATTGGTGCCTTGCATACGCCTGATGATGGGCACGTGGATCCGGCAGGCCCAACCCATGCGATGGCAATTGGTGCGCGTAATCTCGGTGTAAAAATCATCCGCCGTTGTCGTGCGATGGATATCAAACAACTTGAAAGTGGCGAGTGGAAAGTCTCTACCGAGCAGGGCGACATCATTTGCGAACATGTCGTCAATGCAGGCGGCACTTATGCACGGCAGATGGGTGAATGGTCTGGGCTGCTTTTGCCAATGACATCCATGACGCACCATTATTTCGTTACCGATACGGTCCCTGAATTTCTTGACCTAGAGACGGAATTGCCCGTTATCCGCGATGATAAACTTGTTTCTGGTTATATCCGTATGGAACAGAAATCTGGCCTTATTGGCATTTACGAAAAAGCCAATCCAAATTCAGTTTGGGAAGATCATTGTCCGTGGGAAGCGGAGAATGAATTGTTTGAAGCGGATTATGACCGCATCATGCCTTGGCTTGAAAATTCGATGGGACGCATGCCTATATTTGCAGAACTTGGCATTAAACGCGAAGTGCATGGGGCTATTTCCCATCCACCCGATGGCAATCCGATGATTGGGCCGGCACCAGGCGTTAAAAACTATTGGTGCTGTTGCGGTACACAAATAGGCATTGGTTGGGGACCCGGCCTTACGCGCGAGCTTGCTCGCTGGATTGTGCATGGCGCAGCAGATATTTCTATGCGTGAGTTTGACCCGCGTCGTTTTGGGGGTTATGCGCAGAAGGATTGGCAGGTAGCGAAGGCAAAGGAAGATTATTGCCTGCGCCACGAAATTCCGTTCCCACATTTTAACCGGCTGGAAGGTCGACCAATTAAGCCGTCACCGCTTTATGAGCGACTGAAAGCGAAGGGAGCGGTGCATGAAGAAGTCTATGGTCACGAGCGCCCGCGCTGGTTTGCGAAAGGTGGCATGGAGCAGCGTGACTATTATTCTTTCAAGCGTAATGAATTGCATGACGTGCTGGCGGCGGAAGTGAGGGCTGTGCGTGAACGCGTTGGCATTATGGATATTTCTGCTTTCACCAAAGTGGAAGTTGTAGGCGTAGATGCGGAAATCTTTCTCGATGGGTTGATTGCAAATCGCCTGCCGAAAAAAACAGGCGGCATCATCCTGACACATATGCTCAACGAGTGTGGGCGCATTGAGATGGAAGTCACTATTGTGCGCCTGACTGAAGATCGCTTCTATATCGTTTGTGCTGCTTTCTTTGAACAACGTTTGCTTGACCATTTAAACTTGCGATTGGCAGGTGAAGATTTAAGCGTCATTAAACGTTCGGATGAATGGTCAGCGATTACGCTCAACGGCCCGAAGGCGCGAGACGTGTTGGCAGCTTGCACAGATGCACCGCTTGACAATGCAAATTTCCGTTGGATGTCTGCACAAGAGATTAAAATAGCAGGGCACGCGTGTTGGGCCTTCCGCATGTCCTATGCTGGTGAGCTTGGGTGGGAGTTTCATATCCCGCGCGAACATGCGCTTGCAATTTATGATGCACTTTGGGCAGCGGGTGAAGTGCACGGCATTGCGGATTATGGTTCCTTTGCCATGAACATTATGCGCATGGAAAAAGGCTTCAAAGGTGCGGGAGAACTTACCAATGAAGTCACGCTACCAGAAGCAAACGTGATGCGTTTTGTGAAAATGGACAAGGGTTCGTTTGTTGGTAAAGACGCAACGGAAAAATCCATGCAATCAAATCAGCCACCTTGGATTTGTGCCTATCTAGAAATTGAACCGGATGGTGTTGAAGATGGTCATGGCGGCGAAGCAATTCTGTTGAATGGTGACGTAGTTGGAACGACGAGCTCGGTTGTATATGGCCATACGGTTGGGAAAGTCCTTGCCTTTGGATATGTGAAACCAGAAGCTACGGAAAGTGGCACAGAATTGGAAGTTGTGATTGCAGGTGAACCAAGAGCCGCTAAAGTATTGGGTGAGCCAGCCTATGATGCTGAAAGCACACTCCCCAGAACAGATGCGTAAGGAAATTGCATGACAAACATCCCCTCAACCATGAGAGCAATCGTTTTGACCGGCCACGGTGGTATGGACAAGCTTGAATATCATACGGATTGGCCAGTGCCACAACCAGCCGCTGGTGAGGTATTGGTGAAAGTTGCAGCCTGTGGCATGAACAATACTGATGTGAATACGCGCTCCGGCTGGTATGCGAAATCAGTTACGGAGGCCACCACCGGTGATGCTTATGATACGGTAAGCGACGAGGATGATGGCGGTTGGGATGGCGGCATAAGCTTCCCCCTTATTCAGGGTGGTGACGTTGCCGGTACAGTTGCAGCTGTTGGCGCAGGTGTCGATAGCAGTCTCATCGGCAAGCGTTCCCTTGTGGATACGGTGCTACGTGATTGGGACGAGCCGATGAACCTGCATAAAACCGGATATCTAGGCTCGGCCAAAAATGGTGGGTTTTCAGAATATATGGTGATTGACCATCGCAATATTAATCCGATCAATACCGATTGGTCAGATGCCGAACTTGCCACCATCGCGATTGCTTATTCTACTGCAGAAAACATGTTGGTGCGTGCGGGTGTTGATGAGAATGACACCGTTCTTGTTCCCGGCGCATCGGGCGGCGTTGGTTCTGCCCTCATACAGCTTGCAAAACGCCGCGGTGCGAAAACCATTGCGCTTGCTTCTGAAGCCAAACATGCGGAAGTCGGCAAGCTTTCACCAACTGTGCTTTTGCCGCGTCAGCCAGATGATTTGGCCGCCGCCATCAAAGGCGCAACCGGCAAAGATAAGGTGACCGTGGTTGCGGATATTGTGGGCGGTGACCAGTTTCCAAATATTCTGGAAATGCTTGACCGTGGTGGGCGATATACGTGTTCCGGTGCGATAGCCGGGCCAATCGTCGATCTTGATTTGCGTACCATGTATCTTAACGATCTTACCTTCTTCGGTAATACAATTTTCCAACCGAACGTCTTCCCGAACCTCGTTACATATATTGAGAACGATGAGATTGTGCCAATGCTTGCGGCTAGCTACCCGCTTGAAGATTTTCATGCGGGGCAAGAAGCGTTCATCGAGAAAAAGCACACCGGCAATATTGTGGTTACCATGTGATGACACAGGAACTTTTTGAAAACGCACTAGCCGAGGTGAGGGCTTTTTACGAAGCCTCACCGGAGCTTATGGCATTTCAAAAATTTCCTGAAACCGAAGAAACTAAATGGGCCAATCTGGAGCCGCATTATATCAATCCAGCTACTCTTTTTGCCGAAGATAACTCGCTTTACACGGACAAGTTTGCTTCTGTCCGCGAAGCTCTGATTGCCGTGAAAGATAGCGCACGCTGGCGTGAAACCTATAAGGACACAAATATCGGCGAAGACTTCATGAACCGTTTCGCATGTTATGAACTTTTCGGTTGGGAAGGACATTTTTCATGTCAGTCGACCCGCGGGTTTATCGTGTATTCAGACAATGAATTATATTACCCGTGGCATCACCACCCGGCTGAAGAGATGTATTTTATACTTGCGGGTGAAGCGGAATTTGCAACCGAAGGCAATGCGCCGAAAATGCTTAAGCCCGGTGACACGGTGTTTCATGCTGAAAACCAACCGCATAACATGATTACGAAAGAAAAGGGCGTGCTTGCCTGGGTGCAGTGGCGCGGTGATATGTCTGTTTCGCCTGTGCTGACTGATCGCCTTAATGGAGATGCATATTCATGAAAATCACAAAAATCTCTGTCTATAAAAAAGACCTACCGCTTGAATATCCTTATTGGCTTTCCGGCGGGCGGTTGAAATTTGAGGTGTTGGACGCAACCTTCGTGAAGCTTGAGACGGATGCTGGCATTACCGGCTGGGGTGAAGGCACGCCATGGGGGCATACCTATGTGCCAGCACATGGGCCGGGTATTCGCGCTGGTATTGAAACCATGGCGCAGTTTATCATGGGGTTAGACCCGCGCCGAGTGTTGGATGTTGAACGGGCGATGGATTTATCGCTACCCGGCCATCTTTATGCAAAGTCACCCATCGATATGGCGTGTTGGGACATTGCTGGCAAAGCGGCTGGCATGACGATTGCTGATCTGATGGGTGGCGGTTCGCGCACGCCGCGCCCGATTGCTTCTTCCGTTGGTGCAAAGACAGTTGAAGAAACCCGTGAAGTGATGGAACGTTATCGCAGTCGAGGTTATATGGCGCATTCGGTGAAGATTGGCGGCAATGTGGAGCGTGATATCGCCCGCGTGCGCGATGTGGAATCCATTCGTAAACCCGGAGAAATTATTCTTTATGATGTCAATCGTGGCTGGACACGGCAACAGGCTCTGCGTGTGATGAGTGCTACTGAAGATTTGAATGTAATGTTTGAGCAGCCCGCAGAAACACTGGATGATATTGCCGCCATTTGTTCAAAACATGCAGCACCCGTTTCAGTCGATGAAGCGCTCGTGACCTTGCAAGATGCGACGCGGATTGCACGCGATGGGCTGGCGGAGATTTTTGGCATCAAGCTCAACCGCGTCGGCGGACTAACAAAAGCTGCACGCATGCGCGATGTGGCACTTGCCCACGGTATCGATATGTTCGTTATGGCCACGGGCGGTTCAGTGCTGGCTGACACAGAAGCCCTGCAATTGGCAGCGACCATTCCGGACGCTAATTGCCACGCGGTTTGGGCGTGTCAGGACATGCTGACGGTTGACGTTGCAAATGGTGAAGGGCCGCGCAATGTAGAGGGTCATCTAACCTTGCCGGAGGAGCCGGGGCTTGGTGTTGCGCCGGATGAAAATATTTTAGGCGATCCGGTGGCGGTATATACCTAAATGAAAATCACACGCATCAGCCTATGGAAAGTTCCGCTCACGAGCCATGAAACCTATTATATGGCGGATGGGAAATCGTGCGATACGGTTGATACTATTGTTGTGCGGCTTGATACGGATACACGTCATGAAGGCTGGGGTGAGGTTTGCCCAATCCCGCATTATCTGCCAGCTTACGCAAATGGGGTGGCGCCAGCCATTCAAGAAATGGCCCCGATGATTTTAGGGGCTGACCCGATTGGTGTTGAAGCTTTGATGGCGAAGCTTGATATTTATCTACAAGGGCATGTTTACGCAAAGTCTGCGCTTGATATTGCGCTTTGGGATTTAACCGCAAAGCAGGCTGGTTTGCCGCTCTATGCCCTGCTGGGTGGTCGACATAATGATAGCCTGCCGCTCTATCATTCGATCACCTGTGTTGAGCCGGATGAAATGGTACGCATTGCGCAAAACGCGAAACAGCAAGGCATTACGCAATTTCAGGCAAAACTTGGCGCGGATAATGACTGGCAAGCGGATGTGGCTCGCCTAACCAAGATACGCGAAGCCGTGTCACCAGAGCATCTCGTTTATGGCGACTGGAATTGTGGTTCACCTAAGCTCGAAGCGATACGTGTCGCGCGGGCGGTTGCGCATCTTGATCTTATGCTCGAGCAACCCTGTAAAACGCTGGAAGAGTGTTCAAGCGTCAAACAGTCATGTGGCTTGGCGATGAAGATTGATGAGAATGCGCATGATATGCAATCGCTCCTTCGCGCCTATGAATTGGATTGTCTTGATGCGGTGGCCTTGAAACTTTCGAAATTTGGCGGTCTTTCAACCATGCGCCGTGCGCGGGATTTATGCGTCCATATGGGTGTAAAAATGTGTGTTGAGGATACATGGGGTTCAGATATTGTCACCGCAGCATGTGTGCATCTGGCAATTGCAACGCCTGAAAAATACGTCCTTAATACATGTGATTTATCAGGCTATGTCGGGCCGCGTTTGGATGAAGGCGGGCCAACAAGGAATAATGGACGCATTTCAATTTCGGATAAACCGGGGCATGGTATTGCGCCAAACCCGGACATTCTGGGCGAATCCTTTTTAATTTTGGACTAAGATTATGAGCAATCAACAAACATGGATTGAACGCGCCAATCAGGTTTTGCCTGCAGGTGGATTTGGTAATTTCGATCCTGGCATTATTATTGCCAAAGGCAAAGGCAGTCGTGTCTGGGACGAAGATGGCAATGAATATATCGATTATCTGATTGGTTCCGGTCCCATGTTGCTGGGCCATGGGCATGAGGAAGTCTTGGACGCAACGCGAGAACAGCTCGACAAGGGCATGACCTTTTTTGCGAATAACACAGATGGGATTAGGCTTGCGGAAGAAATTTGCAATGCTGTCGAATGCGCTGAACAGGTGCGGTATGTTTCTTCCGGTGGTGAAGCAGATATGTATGCCATGCGTCTTGCACGCGCCTTTACTGGTCGCGATAAAATCATGAAATTCGAAGGTGGTTATCACGGTATGTCTGCTGAAGCGCAAATGTCGCTTGCGCCCGACCAGCTTGTCAATTTCCCCATTGCTGTACCGGACAGTGCAGGCATTCCGGTCGGGGTGCGCGATGAAATGCTCATCGCGCCGTTTAATGATATTGATTTTTTAAAGTCGCTCATCGCCGAACATGCAAGTGAAATTGCAGGCATTATCGTTGAACCACTGCAACGGATTATCTCACCAGCACCCGGATTTCTCGAAGCAATCCGCGAAGAATGCACGAAACATGGAATTGTTCTGATCTTTGACGAAGTCGTAACCGGCTTTCGTTTTGCCTATGGCGGGGCACAAGCGCATTACGGGGTGGTGCCAGATGTAGCAACTTTGGGAAAAATTATCGGTGGCGGTTTTCCGCTTGCAGCGATTGCGGGTCGCGCGGATATCATGGCGCATTTTGACAAAACCAAAGTGGGAAGTGAAGGCTTCCTGATGCAGTTGGGAACCCTTTCCGGTAATCCGGTTGCATCGGTTGCCGGGTTAAAGACAATGGAGGTTTTGAACCGGCCCGGCCAATATGAAAAGCTACGCGCACTTGGCCAAACACTGATGGACGGCTTTTCTGAACATCTTTCCGAAGCAGGTTTCGCCCACCAAATTGTTGGCGATCAAACATTGTTTGATGTTCTGTTCACTGAAAAAGAAGTTCGTAATTACCGAGATGTGAAAGCAGCGGATGCGGCGCGGAACGGACGCTTCAACAAACTCTTACGCGAGAAGGGCATATTCAAATCGCCGGGCAAGACGTATCCATCGTTGGTGCTTATTGATGATGATATTAATCAAACGCTGGATGCCATTAAATTTGCTGCGAAAAATCTTGATTAGATTCAAAGAATGCTTGCAACCTTCATCCAATTCTCTAGTTTATATGTATGTTTGAGATACTAAAAAACTTCATCAATGATTTTAGCGAGGCTGAAGAGCCCAGTGAATATATCCACTCACGAAAGCAATTGGCCGAAGCGGCACTCATGTATCACGTGATTGCGGTGGATGGTATTGTGAAGCCTGAAGAACGCGCCCATATGGTCAAGGTTCTTTCAGAGCATTATGAAATGAGTGATGAGGAAACCACAAGCCTTGCAAAAGATGCCGAAACGGAAGAACACGAAGCCATTGATCTATATAAATTCACATCACTCTTAAAGCAGAGACTGAATGAAGAAGAGCGCCTCACCATGATCGAGAACTTATGGGAAATGGTGTATGCCGATGGATACGTGCACGAGCTCGAAGACAATGTGTTATGGCGTATTTCCGAGTTGATTGGCGTTGATACGCGCGCGAGAACGCTTCTCAAAAAACTTGTAGAGACGCGCCGGAACGCTTAAATGACGGCTCTCAAAAAACCTAAAATCCTCACGGTAATGCATCAGGAAACTTCTACTCCTGGTCGCGTTGGTTATTATCTTGAACTGATGGGCTATGAGATGGTGCATTGTCGTCCGCCATTGGGTGATGCGCTGCCGGAGACACTGGAAGATTACGCAGGTGCGATTGTTTTTGGTGGTCCAATGAGTGCGAACGATAAGGAAGACTTTATCGCCAAGGAAATTAAGTGGATGGAAGTTCCGCTAAAAGAGAACAAGCCACTTTTTGGTGTTTGCCTGGGCGCGCAAATGCTTTCTATCCATCTAGGTGGTGAAGTGAAAGAGCGCAAAGATAAATACGCGGAGATTGGTTATTATCCGATTGAGGCAACGCAGGCCGGGCGTACTATTACCGAGCGTTGGCCGGAACAGGTTTATCAATGGCATAAGGAAGGCTTCTCCCTGCCAAGTGATGCAACACTATTGGCCGCCGGTGAAGAGTATCCAAACCAAGCTTTTGCCTATGGGGAAAACGCTTATGCGGTGCAGTTTCATTCAGAGGTCAATTACTGGATGAACAATAAATGGGCAACTAAGGCGGCACATCGCTTTGTTTTACCCGGTGCGCAAAAACGAGCACAGCAGCTTGAAAGCCGATTGATGTATGACAAGGGCGTGCGTGAATGGTTGGATGATTTTCTTAACCACTGGGTAGGGCCAGCAGAAAAACAGGGTTGATTTATCTACCGAATATGCCCAAATGACTGATATATTATTTTGGAGGTCGTCATGGTTGCAATACTGCAAACACTTTATTTTATTCTGGACATAGTTTGGTTCATTGTGATCGCCTCGGCAATATTCTCGTGGTTGTTTGCTTTCAACGTGATTAATTCATCAAACCAGTTTGTGAATCAAATTGGTAGCATGCTCTATCAAATCACTGAACCGATGTATCGTCCGATAAGGCGCTTTATGCCAAACCTCAATGGCATTGATCTCTCGCCAATCATTGTGCTTGTAATTATTTTCTTCCTGCAACGTTTTATTGTGACTTCGCTTATTCCGATGTTTGCGTAATGCGAGTTTTAGCAAGCGCCATATTTTCTTGTTTTATGATGGGCTCCGTATTTGCAGAGCCATTTGAATACTCAACCATTGAGCTTGAAACCGGTTGCATTTATTACGAGCAATATGAGCAAGGCGGGCGGGCATATTGCGACGGTTTGAAGGGCTATCCTGTTCATTTTTCTGAAGGTGATCTTCGTCAAATGGCGCAGTTTGGTCATATTGGTGAAGTTGGTACACATTGGGAGAGCTTTGCTCAGTTCAACCACATTGGCGATACGGTTGAGTGGCGGCTGGATAAAAACCTCCCTTATGCAGCTATCCTTCGCTGGTTCATTGAGAACAGCAATGAAAATGGTGAATATTCCAAAGATCTAGAGGGGCAGGTGCTTGTTGTCTCCAAGGTTGCCAGCCATGCTAGCCCGCAATCTTGTGTGGTTGGCTATGTTGATGCGAGAGCAAATAAAAACGCAAACAAGATTGCTCGTAATGTTGCAATAAAGTTTGCGAAAAAATTCAAATGCGGAACTGATACACCAGTATATCATGGCAATCGCGGTGAAACTGCAGGTACACCTAACCGCAGTTTTCAATAGAAAACTTATTTAGCTGGTATTTTTTGTTCGATCAATTTGATCAATGCTGTTTGATCTTCAATATTAGATACTGCTGAAACAGGCAGGATCATATAAGGCTCCTTGCCTAACTTCCTTAGAAAAAATAACATTTCATCGCGAGAGTAAGAAATGAATTCCCCCATGAATAGAATGCAGATTGAGCATCTGGCGTTTTAATCTCAATGCCGTCTTCATTGATGATGCATGTATTAAGCGTAAATTTGCTATGGTTTTTCTTATAGACCTGTTTGGCAAGATATGAACTATCAACAATGCTGCGGATGCTCGTGCCAATTTTCCAAATGAGCCATAGTTCTAACGGCAATCCAACCAATATTACAAATGCTACCTTGAGCCAGAAATAATCAATTGAGCTTAGGGTTTGAAGTTTGTCAGCTGTTGCAAAATCATAAGCAGATTGGGCTAATATATTAAAGGCATACAATATTAGGAAAAATACCAAGATGTGCGGAATAAGAAGGCTGAATTCCAGTAATTTAGATTTGATGTCGCGCTGAATTTTGATCAGGCGTTCAACTTCGTTTAGCCCAATTTTTGCATCAAATGTTATCATTGTAAGACCCAAATAGACATCACTATAGGGACGAGCGGATAATATGTGCTTAATAGCTTACAGAAGCATCCGAGGTGCTATGTATGGTTTGTTAAGCAATACGTTTGTACTGACTTGCGACCGTATAGTCCTTCTTAGGACCTTTGATGATCTGGCGAATGATTATCTGGTTTGCTTGGATCTCATACTGGCCAACATAGGTATCTGGCGTGCAGAGATGCGTTGCGTCTCCTATCCAAATTTCATTTTCGATATTAAGGTTCAGCTGATGATACAACCTCAGCGGGGTCTCATTATAGGAAATTATCAATTGGTTTTCTGACGTATAGGCCCAATGCCATTGGCGCGAGGCAGTCATAGAGTTTCCATCCTGCATTTTAAATTCACCGGATTCAGAAAGCAGAAATTCTGAAGGAGAATGTTTGTCAAAACGGGCTATCCCGCTAAACGTTTCGCCGGAAGAAATATGGCGGGTAAGTTTCCACTCCCCCGCCAATTGTTCGAAAACTGTTTTGAACGTGCTCACTGCGTTTAAGCAGAAATCGCCTGCAACTCGGTAAGAATCGCGTCACCCATTTCTGAGGTAGTTACTTTCTGATCACCTTC